>DASQDO010000143.1:0-3993 GCA_035634135.1 Actinomycetota bacterium | reverse complement strand
GAGCCCCGTGCCGGGGCCACGCCACATCGCCACGGCGCCGTTCCAAGAGCGTCGGCGAAGGACCCGTCCGTGGTCCCGCGACCGCCGGCGATCGGGTTGGTACTGCGGAGTCGGCGAGCGGAAGCGCGTTTCCGACCCGCGGATTCACCTGCGCGGCGGGCGTGCGTCGTATCCTTGCCGCCGAGTTGACCGCCGGCGACTACCTCCAGGACGACCAAACGCTCATCCTCCTGGCTGAGGACTCGCCGTCGGTTCAGGCGATGGTGTCGTTCCGGCTCGAGCGCTCCGGCTACGACGTCCTCGTCACGGACAATGGAGACGATGCGCTTCGCCTCGCGCGCGAGCGGCTGCCGGCACTCGCCGTGCTCGACGTCGAGATGCCCGGGCTCAGCGGCCTGGAGGTGACCCGTAGGTTGCGAGCGGAGGATCAGACCCGGGACATGCCGGTGATCCTCCTCACCTCCCTGGACGGGGAGCTGGCGGTCGCGGAAGGGTACGAGGCGGGAGCGAACGACTACGTGACGAAACCGTTCAGCCCGCAGGAGCTCCAGACGCGCGTGAAAGGGCTGCTCGGGACGTGAGCCCGGCTAGCGGAGCATGCGGTGGAGCTCTTCGGCCGTCGTCAGACCGCCTGCGACCTTCTCGGAGCCGTCGGCCCAGAGGCTTCGCATGCCGCCATCGACGGCCGCCTGCTCGAGCTCCGCGCTCGTGGCACCGCGTGAGACGAGCTCCTTGATTTCGTTTCCGACGTCCATGTACTGGTACACGCCGATCCGACCGCTGTAGCCCTTGAAGCAGCTCCCGCACCCGCGCTTGCGATAGAGCGTGAGCTCGCCGTCGAACTCAGGCGGCAGGTACAGAGATGCGACCTCCTCCGCCCTCGGCTCGTAGGGCTCCCGGCACTCCAGGCAAAGCCGCCGGATGAGTCGTTGGCTGACGACGCCGCTGATCGCGGCACTCGTGAAATACGGTTCGACGCCCATTTCCGCCAGCCGCGTGAGCGCCCCCGGCGCGTCGCTCGCGTGCAGCGTCGAGAGCACGAAGTGACCGGTCATGGCCGCCTCCACCGCGATCTTCGCCGTTTCGAGGTCGCGGATCTCGCCGACCATGATCACGTCGGGATCGCCGCGGAGGATCGACCGCAGCGCCGTCGCGAACGAAAGGCCCCACCGAGGGTCGACCTGCATCTGGTAGATGTCGTGAAGTCGGTACTCGACGGGATCCTCGATGGTGATCACGCTGATCTCGGGGCGGATGATGTCGGCGAGTGCGGCGTAGACCGTGGTCGACTTGCCCGAGCCGGTGGGCCCGGTGCAGAGCAGCGATCCGCTCGTCCGGTGGATCGCCTGCTCGACCGCCATCTGCATGGTGTTCGAGAGCCCGATCTCCGTGAGCGTCGGCGCTCGCCGGGACTTGTCCAGGAGCCGCATGACCACGCCCTCCCCATCGACCGTCGGCAGGACCGCAAGCCGCGCGTCGAGGAGCTGCCCGCTTCGGGTCGCGCGGAGGGAGATGCGTCCGTCCTGCGGCCGGCGATGTTCGGCGATGTCGAGCTTCGCGAGGACCTTGAGCCTCGAGACGACCGCCGCCGCATGGCGTCGCGGGATCCGATCGACCTCGTGAACGACACCGTCGATGCGCACGCGCACGGCGATACCGTCCGAGCGCGGAAGGAAGTGGATGTCGCTGGCCCCGTCCTCTGCGGCCTGGAGGATGATCGAGTTCACGAGCTGGATCGGCGGCGCGTCTCCGCCGCGCTCGGCGGCTTCCAGGTCGAAGGTCTCGTCGGCCTCGACGTCGGGCGGCCCGTCCACCTCGAGCGAAACGACGTCCATCGCGGAGGCTCTCGCGGTGAACTGGCGTCCTCGCCCGATGCGCTTGAGCGCGTTCTGGATTTCCTGACGGGACGCGACGGCGACGTCGACCGTGAACCGCGTCGAGAGGCGGAGCTGGTCGATCACGCCGAGATCCGCGGGGTCCGGGATCGCAACCGAAAGATGGTCGCCCGCCAAGCGGTAGGGCACGGCGCCGAGTCGTTCGAGCAGGGCCAGCGGGATTGCGTCGGCCGCCGCCGGCTCGACCTGCTCCCGGGCGAGGTCGACGAACTCGAGCCCATGGCGTGCGGCAAGCTCGCGCGGGTTCGAGCGCGGCGCCGTCTCGACGGAGGAGAAGGCGTTGTCGTCGGGAGAAGCGGGGTTGTTCGCGGAAGGCGGCATCACAAGAGCCATCGGCTACATGCGGGCAAACGTTGAATGCTCGGAGGCGACGCGCGAGGCCCGCTCGATGCGGTTCCGGCCGAGACGCTTGGCGAGGTAGAGAGCCTCGTCTGCGTCCTTGAGGACCTCGCCGACGGACTTGCTGCCGCTCGAGTCGAGGATGGCCAGGCCGCCGCTCATGGTGAGGACGCCGAAGTCGCTGTCACCGTGTGGAACGGCCAGCTGCTCCAGGCTCGAGCGCATGCGCTCGGCGGCGATCGCCGCGGTCTCGAGAGTCTGCTCCGGAAAGATGCAGAGGAACTCCTCGCCGCCGTAGCGGTAGACCGCGTCGCCGCCACGTGCCTGCGCGCTGATCTGGGCCGCAACGGTGCGGAGGGCCTGGTCGCCCGCCTGGTGGCCGTAGCTGTCGTTGTACGCCTTGAAGTGATCGACGTCGAGGAGCGCCACGCAGTACCGATGCCCGTAGCGAGTCACTCGCGCCTGCAGCTGGTCGAGATCCTCGTCGAGGGCCATGCGGTTTCCGAGACCGGTCAGGGCGTCCCTGAGGGAGACCTCCGTCAGCGATCGGTTCAGCGCCTCCAGCTCGTCGCGCCGCTCGTCGAGCTCGCGGTGGAGAGACGTGACCCTCGTGGCGCCGATCAGGCGGGCCTGGAGGACGTCGGCGTCCAGTGACTAGACGAGGTAGTCGTCGGCCCCGGCCGTCATGCCTTCGACGACCTGGTCGCGGGCGCCCTGGCCCGTGACCATGATGAAGTAGGGGTAGCCGGGCGCGGAGTGCGCGCGGATGTTCCGGCAAAGCTCGAGCCCGGTCAAGCCGGGCATGAGCCAGTCGCTGATGACCACGTCGTGGGGACGAGACCGAAAGGCCTCCCACGCCTCCGCGCCGTCGCTCACGGTCTCGCATTCGTGTCCGAGCGTCTGCACGGCCACTCGCGCGATGAGCCGCGAGGATGGCTCGTCGTCGGCGACCAGGATCCTCACGATGCGGGGATCCGGGCTTCGAGCGCCGAGCGGACGCGTTCGACCTCGAGTGCGATTGACTCCACAGTCGATTCGCCTTCCGCCAGGCCGGTCGCCTCCAGGACGCCGCAGAGGCGCGCTAGCCCCAGAGCACCGAGGTTGGCGCTGGCGCCGCGGAGGTTGTGAGCAACTCGAGCCAGGAGGTCCTCGTCGCCGGCGGCGAGCGCGCCTCGCAGCTCGGCGACGCGAATGTCGGCCTCTGCGGTGAACAGGAGGGTCAGCTGGCCCATGAAATCCTCGTCGGTTCCGTCGCCCAGGCTGACCAGGCGCCCGACCACCTCCGCATCGAGGACGGGTGGGGCCTCGGGGGGGTCGAACGCCTCATCGGCCGACGGCGCGCCGGCGGTGGACGGGTCGAGCGTGATCGCCGCCGTCGCGGTGACCCCGGCATCAGGCGACACGTCCGTCCGCGTCGCCTCGGGGAGGGACCGGGCGACGAGCGCGAGAAGGGCAGCCTTGTCGACCGGCTTCGTGAGGTAGCCGTCCATGCCCTCTGCGAAGCAGCGCGCGCGGTCCTCGTCTCGCGCCCCCGCGGTCATGGCGATGATCGGTGTGTGGCGGTCCGTGCCGTCTTGGGCCCGGATCGCCGCCGTCGCCTCGTAGCCGTTCAGCTCGGGCATCTGGCAGTCCATCAAGATCACGTCGTAGCGCGTATCGGCAACGGCCTTCACCGCTGCCGCCCCGTTCAGGACGGTGTCGACGAGGTAGCGCGCGCCCGACAGCATGGCCACCGCGACCTTCTGATTGATCAGGTTGT
>DASQDO010000142.1:0-5345 GCA_035634135.1 Actinomycetota bacterium | reverse complement strand
CGTGGCCGGTTCGACCGATCTCATGGCGACAAGTGGCATCGGGATCGTCGGAGCTCGGGACGTAGGCCCGGAGGCAGCCCGAGTCGCCGGCGACGCTGCCCGCTACCTCGCCTCGCAGGGCCTAACGGTCTTTTCGGGAGCAGCCAAAGGAATCGACCAGGTAGCGATGAACGCCGCGTTCGACGCGGGCGGCGCAGTCGTCGGCGTTCTCGCAGACTCGCTCGAACGGCGGCTGCGCGACCCCGACACGCGCCGCGCTATCCACGACGAGCAAGTGTGTCTCCTCACTCCTTACAAGCCGAGCATGGGCTTCACGGTTGCGAACGCCATGGCGCGCAACAAGCTCGTCTACGCCTTGGCGCGAAAGACCCTCGTGGTGCAGTCGGACCTCGAGACGGGCGGTACGTGGGCCGGCGCGACCGAATGGTTGAAGAGGGCCCCTGAAGACGTCCTGGTCTGGGCAGGCGCCGGGGAAGGCAGAGGGAACGCCGCACTGATCCACGCAGGAGCGCGCGCTATATCCGATGTCGAGGCTCTGGTCGGGGAACATCCTCCAGCCAATACGCACGCGGGGGCACAGCAACTTGGGTTCGGCGTCTAGCCAGCTTCCTTAGGGCACCAGCAGGAGCTTGCCCGTCGTCTTTCTCGATTGCAGGTCGGCGTGCGCGCGGCTCGCTTCGGCCAGCGGGTAGCGGTCGTGCACGTGCACGCTCAGCGTGCCGGCCCCCACGGCGCTCAGCACGTCTTCGGCCCTCCATAGCAGTTCCTCGCGAGTCGCCGTGTAGTCGGCTATGCCCGGGCGCGTCAGGAACAGTGATCCCTTCGCCAATCGCAGCGGGTCCATCGGGGGGACCTTCCCGCTCGCTTGGCCGTAGAGCACCATGTGGCCGCGCGGCGCAAGGCAGTCGAGGCTCTCGTCGAACGTGTCCTTGCCGATCCCGTCGAAGACCGCCCGCACACCGGCGCCGTCCGTGACCTCGCGAGCGGCCTCGGCGAAGCTCCGGCCCCCGTGCACCACGACGACCTCGGCCCCCGCAGAGCGCGCAACCTCGGCCTTCGCCTCGGTCGACACCGTGCCCAGCACCCGGACTCCTTGCAGGCGCGCCATCTGCGTCAGCAACTGGCCGACGCCTCCCGCGGCCGCGTGCACGACGCACCAGTCGCCTTCGTCCAGCTCGCACGTCGACCTCAACAGATAGTGCGCGGTGATCCCCTGCACCATCACGGCCGCGGCGAGTTCGGTCGGGACGCCGTCCGGGATCGGCACGAGGGCCTCGGCCGGCACGGTCGCGGCCTCCGCGTACGCGCCCGCCAGCCGAGCGGAAGCGACGCGATCGCCTGCGGAGAAGACCGTCTCCGGCGCGGCCTCGACGACGACTCCCGCACCCTCGGAGCCGGGGACGACCGGAAGGTCACGGGGGTAGAGCCCGGTGCGGTGGTAGACGTCGACGAAGTTGACGCCGACAGCCTCGAGCCGCACGACGACCTCGCCATCGTGAGCCACGGGATCGGACAAGTCGTCGAGGACGAGCACCTCGGGCCCGCCGAGCTGATGCACGCGTATCGCCTTCACGGCGACACGCTATCTAGAAGGGCGGGACGTTCGGGCAGGCGGTCTCTATCAGGCTCCGCAGCGGCCAGTCCGGCGACGTACCCGGCAGGTCCGTCTTGCCCTCTACGTAATAGCCCCCGGTCCACGAGCCCCATAGGTGCTGGCGGCAGAACGAGTCGACGACCATCCACTCCCGCTCGCCTTCGGGGCGGTCCAGCACCTTCGCACGGCCCAGCATCGGGCCGACGACACGTGCGATCTCCTCGAGCCACGTCTTCTCGCCGTCGAGGAGGCCGAGGTACGTCCCGTGGCCCTCGTTCAAGAACTCGTCCTCGCCGAGCGGGGGCCCCGCGACGACGCCGGCTCCCGACGTCATCCCGGCCTCGGTGTGCACCGCTCCTTCGAACAGCCGGGTCCGTAGCTCGTCCGCGGTCAGCACGCCGTCGCCGAGCTCGCACTCGGGCCGCGCGTTTCCGCAGCGCACCGCCGAGCCGCGGGCGACCACACCCTTCGACTGCACGCGGCTCGGACCGCGGAGCGCGAGCCGCGCCTCGTACAGCGCGCGCCCGTATATCCCGGTGACGACGGGCGTCGCGTTCGACGTCCCGGAGAAGAAGCCCTCGCCCCCCACGGTCGACGAACCGTAGGCCGACGGATACGACAACCCGACGCCGGAGACGTCGGCGGGCTTGCCGTGCCCGGTGAACGAGCCCCTGCTCGCCGGGTCGACCGCGCCGACGGTTACGACCCAGTCCGGGCCCGGCTGCGACGACAACAGCGTGTTGTTGGGGACGAAGAACGACCTGTCGTGACCGTTGTGGGCGGCGAAGAAGACCGTCTGGCCTCGCACCGTCGCGCGCTTCTGCGCCTCGGTGTCGGAGCCCGTGTACACGTTGTCGGTGAAGACGGTGCTGTGACCGTAGGAGTTCGAGACCGCGTCGATCCACGGCTGGCTCTCGGCCCACTCCAGCGCCGCCTCGGTCTGCGCCTGGTTGAAGTTGCCGGTGTCGAGGAACACGAGCAGGCACTCGGGGCACGAGCCGTGGATGTTGCCGACGGCGACGCTCGACGCGCCGGTGCCGTGCGTGTTCGTCGGCCCGTAGATCTTCTGAGTGCCGAAGTCGACGGCGCCGATGATCTTCGTGCCGGGGATCCAGTAGTAGTTGACCTTCGCGGGGGTCGACTGCTCGACCGAGTCCCACTCCTCGAGGTCCTTCGAGTGCAGCGCTTCGGGGCTTTCGTTCGCGTTCTTCTCCTCGAGCGTCAGATCGAGCGGCTCGTAGTCGGCGAACGCACCCGGTGACGGGAAGCCGCGGAGCCACTCGTGCGGCGGCCGGTCGAGCGGGACGTCCGGCGAGGCCAGCATCTTCGACGCGAGGTAGTCCCAATGGTACGGCGTGATGCCGTCGTCGATGACGGCGATCACCGTCACGTCGTCGCCGGCGGCGACGGCCGGCCGGGCCGGAGCCGAGGCAGGGGCGAGGGACAACACGACGAGGGCCGCGCCGAACGCGGCGAGAGGTCTGCGCATGGTCGGACATTTCGCCGCACGTGCCGCCGCTCCTGCGATCACAGGCGAGCAAGCACGTACGATGGCCCGGTGCCTACGCGCGTCGCCGAGCGGGACCTCGTCATCGACCTCCGCGACCCGCCCCGGCCGGCCCCCGCAGAGACACATCCGCGTCGCAATACCGACTTCGTCCTGCTCGTGGCGCTCAACGCCCTCAACCTGCTCGACGCGCTGCTCACCTACCTCGTCACGAGCGCGGGCCTCGCCGTGGAGGGCAACCCTCTCGTCGGCTGGATGACGCTGCCGGGCAAGGTCGTGTTCGTCGCGGCTCTGTCGTTCGTGCTGTGGAAGCTGCGGCCGCGGGCTCTCTGGATCCCGGTGGTCGGCTACAGCGCCGTCGTCGCCTACACGATCGCCGGGGCGCTCTGGCTCAGCCCGTGACGGTTATCTCGCCTCGCATGCCGTAGTCCCAGTGCGTCGGCAGGTGGCAGCCGACCAGCAGCTTCCCCGGCTCCTCGAACGTGTAGGTCGTCGTCCGGGTCTCGCCCGCGGGAACCGAGATCTCGCCTGGCTTCGCGCCGTGGTGGGGCTCGGTCCCTTCCTCGTGGGCTCGCTGGACCTCCTCGTCGCCGATGAGGAACTCGTGGTCGATCGGGTCGCGGTTCTCGACGACGAACGTGACGGTGGTGCCGGCGGGGAACTCGAAGTCGTCGGGGTCGAAGCGCGAGAAGCGCATCTCCACCTCGACCTCGCGCGTCGCCCCGGCGTCACCGCCGCCGGAGCATGCCGCCGTCGCCACCAGGAGAGCCGCGGCGACGGCGCGCCTCACGTCTGCTGGGCGCGCCGGCGGCGCGACCTGATCAGCTGCATCGCGCCCATCCCTGCAACCGGGAGCACGATCCAGCCGAGCTGACGGGACTCGGTCGTCTGACCGGCTTCCTCCTCCTGCTTGCCGTACGCGTCCTCCTCCGACGGCGAGCCGGCCCCGCTGGCGTCGACGGCGAGGTCGTAGGAGAGGTTGCGGGCGTTCATCTGGATGCGGAGATAGCTCAGCCACATCTCCTCGGGGACCCACTTCATCCCCTTGTCCGAGCGGAGGTCGTCGAGCAGCGAGTCCGACGCCTCTTCGCTGCGCTCGAGCACCATCCCCCGGTTCGTCCCCGCGGGCGACGCGACCGGCAGCATCGAGGGCTCGTCCTCGGTCAGCAGGTAGACGTCGGCGTTCACGTCCGCGTACGGCCGCTTGCCGAGCGCGAGGATCCGCAGCGGGACCCACGGGTCGTCGGTCGGGATCCGCAGGTGGATCGGGATGCCGTCGCCCTCCTGGAGCTCCTTCTTGGAGGCCTTCTCCGGGATGAACCGGGCGGCCATGAAGATCTTGCTGCGCTGCGCGTAGAAGCGGAGGACCTCGGGGGCGTCCGGCGTCAGCGCGAAGCCCTCGTCCTTCGCCCACTTGCCGACCGCGCGGCTCCCGCCCTTCAGGATCGTGATCAGCAGGCCGTCGATCTCGGTCTCGTAGAGCTCTTCGGCCTTGCCGCCTCCGTCCTCGGCAGTCGGGGACGCCGGGACGGGCTGGGGCGGCGCCGTCTCACGCTGGAGGCGCTGGAGGGTCCAGTCCCCGCCCCGCGTCACCTTCGACGGGACGTCGGGGAGCGGGACGATCGACCCGAACTTCGCGCCGCCGCCCTGGAACTGGAACGACGTGACGTAGTGCTCGACGCCCACCCCTTCGGCGTTGTGGACATACGCGGCGAGCGTCGCGGTCCGCGTGAGCCGGACCGAGCCGTTGGGTGCGACGAGGCCGGCGCAGGCGAGTGCGGGGGCCGCGGCGGCGGTGACGAGCCCGAGGGCGAGCAGGGTGACGGTGACCTTACGGCGCATGACGGCCGCCTTTCTGTTCACGATCGCGTTCTCACGCCGTCGTAGACGTGCGAGTGAGCGTAGAAGGTTCCCGCCGAAAAGGCCAGGTCGCTCCGCGTGCCTTTGCGTCAGACGACGCAGTCGACCCAGGTCCCGACCGCGGTGACGATAGAACCGGGGGCATTGACCAAGCGGTCGGCCGTTTCGCCCACGGCAGGCTCGATGTTTTGGGGATGGATGACGATCGACCCCTCGGGGGTCCGCTCCACGATCGGGTACTCGGTCCCCCCTTCAGCCGAGAGCAACGCGACGAGGAGATCGGTGGTGCAGCCGGGCGCGTGCATCGGGCGATAGGTGCGCAACCAGAGGAAGGCTTTTCGCTGGTTCGATCGGAGCTGCGGACGCGAAAGCGGCCGGGCCATC
>DASQDO010000141.1:0-6152 GCA_035634135.1 Actinomycetota bacterium | reverse complement strand
CGTGCCGCCGGGGCCGTGGGTGAAGCTGCACACGCCTTCCTGGTTCGTCCGGCACTCGAAGTCGGGAGACTCGGGGCTGTCCCCGGAGTCCGGGTCGTTCGCGCCGCTGGCCTCGGCGACGACGTGGGTCCCCTGCTGTGCCGCGCCGCCGCCCTGCGTAGCGCGGCACGTGATCGTGTGCGACGTCCCGGTCGGGTTGCCGTCCTGCTCGGGCGAGCAGTCGAGCGGTGCCCGCTGCCACGTCTTCTCGATCACGTCGGTGTCGTCGGGCTCGTTGCGCTGGCCGGGCTGGCCGAACTCGTTGACGCCCTCGGTCGCGTCGGCCTCGATCGTCCTGTCGTCGCCGTCGGCGTCGATCCACGCGCGGTAGACGGAGGTGCCCGGCTCGGACGTGGTCCCGAAGCCTCCGGGGCCGTGCGTGATCGAGCAGCTACCGGACTCGCCCGTGGTCGTGCAGGACATGTCCGGCGTCGCGCGGGTGTCGCCGTCGGCGTCGTTCGCGCCGCTCACCTCGACGTCGACGCGCACTCCCGAGACGTTCGCCGACCCGTCGTTGACGGTGCACACGAACGTGTGGCTGCTGCCGACGGGGTTCGTGTCGCTCTCGGGCTCGCAGTTCAGAGTCTGCCTTCTGGTGGCCGGCGAGGTCCCCGAAGGAGACGTCGCGGACGCGCTCGTGTTCGATGCCGTCGCGGTCTGCGTCGCCGTTGCCGTCGCGGTCGCCGTCGCGGTGCTCTGGCTGGGCGACGTCGACTGCGACGGGCCGGCCGTCTGCCTCGTGAACGTCACCGTCGTCGTGTCGAACGGCTCGGACGGCTGGCGCTCGTCGTTGTCGTCCTCGTCGGCCCACGCCGTGACCGTGCTCGTGCCCTCGCGGGCGGGCGAGCGGACCGCGAACGTGAACCGACCCGACGTGTCGCTGCCCTCGACCGACTCGATGTGCTTGGGGTCGGCGCCGCTGACGTTCGAGTGCCGCCCCTGCGCGGGAGTCGCCTGCTCGGCCGGCGCGTTGCCGCACGTGTCCGTGTTCTCGGTCTGGTGGCCGCCCTGGTCCGGCGCCTTGAACGGGTGGGTGCCCGGCGCGCTGCCGAACCGCACCTCGTCGCCCGGCCCCTGCGCGTGGACGTCCATGTTCACGCGCCAGATGGGCCGGCCGTTCTGGTCGCGCACCGCCGACGTCAGGACCTGACACGAGAAGTTGCCCTGCTGGTTCGGACGGTTCTCGCTCGGAGGCGGCAGCTCGACCGTCGCGGGGTCCTGCGTGTAGCGGAAGACACGGTGGGCGTCACCCGAGTCGGCGCGCTCGGGCTCGCCCGGGCAGTTCGTCTGGAAGGGAAGGTTCGGCGTGCAGTTGAGACCGGGGCCGACGTCCGGCGTCGCCGCGCGGATCGGGACCGCGGCGACCGCGGTGATGTTCGTCGCGGCCGTGTCGCCTTGCTGGAGCACGCAGCCGATCCGGCGCGTGCCGTCGGAGAAGAAGACCGTGGTCGTTTGCTGGCAGTTCTGCCAGCTCGGCTCGGTCCCCGGCGGCGACTCGGAGTAGTAGGCCCTGACGTCGCCGGCGCCCTCGCTCGTCTGCACGTCCATGACGAATCCGGCGCGCTGTGCCCCGGGCGGGTCGTACACGCCGAGGGGGCCGCCGTTGACCGGGTACTCGATCTCGACGGTCTCGGCCTCACGCTCGACCAGGACGGTCTCCTCGTCCTCGTCCACCGCGGCGGGGCCGCCGCCGGGAGGCGGAGAGCCGGACGGGCTCGCCGAGCTCGAGAACAGCGTGGCGCGGAGCCGGTAGGTCCCGTTCGCGGTCCCGGTCTCGTCGAGGTCCCAGAAGCACTCGTAGGTGTCGTTGGTAGTGGGGACGCGCGTCGCCGTGCAGATCGTCACCTCGTTGGGCGTCCCCTGAGTCCCCTGGTACGAGAACTGGACGACCGCGTCGGAAGGCCGGTTCGCGACCCAGGCGACCAGGTGGTAGGCGTTGTCGTTGTCCTGCTTGTCGGAGACGACCAGCGCGGGCTCGTAGCGCGACGGGTTGAGCCATTGGATCGTCGGCCCCGTGGGCGAGGCTTCCTGCGAGGGGCTCTGGCGCGGGCTCGCCGATGCGTTCCGGCTGGCGGTCGCCGACGCGCTCGGGTTGGGCTGGGCCAGCGCGAAGAGGCCGTCGGAAAGCGTGGCCATCAGGATGACGACCTGGACCAATGCGAGGACGACCAGGGTGATCCGCGCTACACCCCTTTGCCTGTCGCCCCTGCCGATCTTCTCTGTCATCCCGCAGCCCCCCTACGCCCAGTCGTGTCGACGCGCAACCGCGCAACTGTACCGTCGCCGCCCCCAGACCCCTCGTCCGGAGACGGCGTTAGCAAAAAGCAGAGGGGCGGCCGGAGACCGCCCCTCTAACTACAACGACTGCCGTGCCGTTCGGTTGCGTCAGTCGTTCCTGACCCTGACGGCCTTCGCCCGAGACTTCCCGGCGAGGAGCTCGGCGGTCTGCTTCGGCCACCGGGCCTGGAAGACCGAGGTCTTGTTTACGCGGCGGGTGATCGTCGCAACGCAACGCTGGTTGGTCTGCTTGCGCCCGGCCTTGCCGAACTCGCCCTCGATGGCCCGGAACAACAGGACCCGGTCCCGCGCGGTGAGGGGGCAGGGGGCGGTCTTGATCGTGAAGCGGACGCGGGCCCCCTCGGGGACCCTGTTGCGGGAGAGCCTGAGGATGACCTTCGCCCGGACGAGCACCGGCTGCGGAGCAGACGTGGCGTCGTCGCACGTCGCGGTCTCGAGGACCTCGGCGATGTAGGTCGCGCTCACGTCCGCCTTCTGGCTGACCGAGAAGGCGCCGTTGGCGTCGGTGGTCTCCTGCGCCCAGAGCTCGAAGTCGTCCTGGCCGCCCACGACGTCCCGCAGGATCCGGACGTTGATCAGGTCGGTGCAGGCGGTGTTGTCGGACGTGACCGAGCCGGTGAGCGTGAACGACTTGCCGAACGTCTTGCGCGGCTGGGACGTCTCGAGCGTGACCTCGACGGCCGACTGCTGTGGGCTCGAGGCGGTCGACCCCGGGGTGGACGGCGACGAAGTCGTGTTGGTGGACGTCGGGCTCGTCTGGCTCGGCGTCACCGTGGGGCTGCCGGTACGGCTCGCGGTCGCGGTGGGGCTCGCCGTGGTCGCCGACTGGGTGGGCGACGCCGAAGTCGACGACTGGCTTGGCGTCGTAGCGGAGCGGGTGGGCGACGTCGAGCTCGCCGAGGCCGTGCCCTGGTTGCAGACCTGCTCCTCGGGACCGGCGGGCAGCGGCGCCTGGGGGCCTCCGTTGCCCCAGTTGACGATCCCGTTGCCGGCAGCCTCCGACGCGCAGTGGCGGTCGTTCTCGTCCATGTCGACGAACGCGGTCATCGTCGTGCCGCCCGGTGCGTTGCTCCACAGCCGGTAGACGAACTGGCCGTTGCCGTCGGTGTGGTCGGTCGACTCGATGTGCTTGCGGTCGGGCAGCGCGCCGGCTTCCGCGTGGACGCCCTGGTTCTGCGCCGACGGCGAGCCGTCGGAGCACTTGCGGCCCTGCTCGGTCGCGTGGTTCTCGGGCTGGTCGTTGTTGTCGGGCTGGGTCTGGGCCGTGCCCTGCTCGGTGTCCTCGGTGTTGACGGCGAGGCTGTCGGTGGGGCCGACGGCGTGGACGTCCACGGGGGCCCCGACGATCTTGCGGCCGATCTGGTCGGTGACGGTTACGGGGATCAGAGGCGAGCACCCCGTGGGGGTGGACCCCGGAGGGCTCGCGATCGTCACGCCCGTCGGGACCTGGTTGTAGCCGACCGCGACGTGCGCGTCACCGGCGTTCGCGGCCTCCTCGGCGTTCAGGTTGCGCGGTGCCTGTTCCAGAACCTCGGCGTCCATGGTCACGGCAGCGATCCCGGTGACCCACTCGGGGGAGTCTCCCGACGCGAGCTGACAGCGGATCCCGTCGGACGCATCCGCCTGATCCGCCCCGGTGTTGCAGTTCTTCCAGTCGGGGTCGGTCCCCCGGTGCGAGACCGTGTAGTAGACGCGGATGCTCTCGGGGCCGCCGCCCTCTTCCGCGCCGTCGCCGGCCGTACCCGTGCGGCTGTGCCGGACCTCGACGCTCGCGGCGCGCGGCTGCCCGGGACGCCCGAAGAAGCCGACGCCACCCGTGTTCTCGGGGTAGGTGATCTCGAGCGTCTCCGCCTGGTTCGTCGCGCGGTACTCGCCCTGCTCCAGCACCATCTCTTCGGTCTCGGGAGTGTTGTCGACCTGGTTCACCGCGACGGCCTGTTCGTCCCGGTCGAGCTCGCCGCCCGCGAACAGGACCGCGCGAACGGTGGCGGCGCCTTCGGGAACGGTGTTGGGGATCGCGGAGTACAGGTCGTAGACGCCCCCGCCCCTGTTCGTGCCGGCGCCGAGGCTGTGAGTGTTGTTGTTCTCGACGATGAAGAACTCGACGGTGGCGTTGTTCGGAGCGTTCCTGGTCCACGCGTTGAAGTGGTACTTCTCGTCGTTCGGGTCGTCGTTGGGGCCCTCGTTGTTCGGGTTGTTGTCCTTGTCCGACAGGACCGGCGTCCCTTCGTAGTCCGACGGGTTCACCAGCTCGATCGTCGGCGCGGTCCCGGTCGGGCTCGGCGACTGCTGTGCGGACGCCACGCGGAAACCTCCGCTGACGATGAGCGTCGGCACGGTCAGCGTCACGATCAGAAGGATCGTGATCGCCAGGGCAGTGCGCCCCTCCTTGACTCTGGTCTCCAACTCGGCCCCCTCGTGCAACCTTCGTATCCGCCTGCGAGAAATATGGATGATCCGGGCGAGACTACCCCTAGGAGGGCTAACGACGGGCGCGGCGCCGGGGTTGCCTCGCTTTCAGGGACAGCGCGCTCCCCGGCATCCGCGGTCCTCGCGCAGCCGTCGCGCGAGCGCGTCGACGTCGGGGTCGTTGCGTGCGGAGGCGTCGCCCAGCAGGTTGCGCCGCTGCCACGGGTCGTCGGCGAGGTCGTAGTACTGGCGCGCGACGACACGCCCACCGTCGGCGTAGTACTCGACGTACTGGTAGTCCTCGGTCCGCAGCGACGCCATCGTCGGGACGTACGTCTCCTCGTCGCGCCACTGCTCGATCAGCAGGCGGTCGCGAGTGCGGTCGCCGAACAGCGACGCCCCGTCGAAGCCGCGCCGGGCGGGGATCCCCGCGGCGTCGAGCAGCGTCGGGGCGAGGTCGAGGTTCGCCACGAGGCGGTCGTCGACGGAGCCCGGATCGACGTGGCCGGCCCACCTGATCATGAGCGGGATCTGGATCGACTGCGTGTACGCGTAGCGCTTGCCGACGATGCCGTGCTCGCCCCACAAGAACCCGTTGTCCGACATGAAGATCGCGAGCGTGTCCTCTTCCTCGCCGAGCTCCCGGAGCAGGTCGAACACCTGCGCGACCTGGTCGTCGACCGAGTACAGCGTCCGCAGCTGCTTGCGCCGGATCTTGCGAGCGTGCTCCATCGAGTTCTGCGACCGCTCGATGAACGCCGGCTCGTCCGACACGTCGCGGTCGCGCGTCGCGGGGTTGCCGTCCCAACCTTTGGTCTTCGCGCCCTTGTAGCGGTGCTCCGCGGCGTAGGGGGAGTGCGGCGCGTTGGGGCCGAGCCACAGGTACCACGGCGCGTCGTCGTCCTTCTCGAACGACCGCAGGAACCGTTCGGCGAACCCGGTCATCAGCCCGGTCGTGTAGCCCTCGGGGCGACGGACCTTGCCGTCGACGTTCCAGCTCGAGTGGCGGTAGATCCCCCGCAGCCACACCGCGAACCGGTCGAAGTGGGCGGGGTCGACCTCGGGGTCCCAGCGGTTCAGGTACTTGCCGACGACGGCCGTGCGGTAGCCCGCGTCCTTCAGGTGCCGCTGCACGGTCGCGTCCGGGTCGAGGTCCATGCCGTCGTCGTTCGTCTGGACCCCGTGGTTGTGCGCGTACGCGCCGCTGACGATCGACGCGCGCGACGGGCAGCACAGGGGAGTGGTGGCGAACGCGTTCGTGTAGGTCCGGCCCCCGCGGCCGAAGAGCCTGCGCACGGTGGGGAGCGCCTGCATGCTCGCGGTCGCGCGCTGGTCGTCGGTGATCACGAGCAGGATGTTGGGCGGCCGCTCCTCCTCGACGGAGCGCGGCGCGGCGGGGGCCGCGC
>DASQDO010000140.1:0-3039 GCA_035634135.1 Actinomycetota bacterium | reverse complement strand
AGCTTGACCTCGACCTGGTGCGTCCCGCGGCTCCGGATCGGGTCCTCGAGCAGCACCTTGCGCCGGTCGACGTCCTCTGCGAGCTGGTCGAGGATCGCGCGCGCGACGGCGGAGCTCGTCACGGAGCCGAACAGCCGGCCCCCCTCGCCTGCGCGGGCCGAGATGTACACGGGGGCCGCGCCCAGGTGGGCGACCTTCTTGGCGGCCTCTTCCTTGGCGCGCTCCTCGCGGTCGGCGCGGGCACGCTGCATCAGCTCCGCCTGCTTGAGCGAGCCCTTCGTCGCCGTCATCGCAAGGCCCTTCGGCACGAGGAAGTTGCGCGCGTACCCGTCGGCCACGACGACCACGTCGCCCTTCTTGCCGAGCTTGTCTACGTCGTCACTGAGGATGACCTTCACGTCGTCTCCCTCCCGCTACCGGCTCGAGTACGGCAGCAACGCCATCTCGCGCGCGTTCTTGACCGCGGTCGCGACGAGCCTCTGGTGCTGCGAGCAGTTGCCCGTCACGCGGCGCGCGCGGATCTTGCCCCGGTCGCTCATGAACTTGCGCAGCAGCGCGATGTCCTTGTAGTCGACGTACGTCGTCTTGTCCGCGCAGAACTGGCAGAACTTCTTCTTGCCGCGGCGGACCTGCGGGCCGCGCGAGCTGCGCTTGTTGTCCCTGTCCCTGTCACGCGCCACTGTCTAGAACCCTCCTTCGTCGGGGACTGACCCGCCGACCGAAGCCGGCGGTCCCCAGCTGTCGCCGCCGGACGAGGCCGGCGGCTGCGATCCCTGCTGCGAGCCCTGCGGGGAACCCCCGCCGAAGCCGCCGCCGGAACGCTGCGAACGTTCGGGTCGCGCCGTCGCCCAGCGGAGCGACGGGCCGACCTCGTCGACCTGGATCTCGACGGCCGAGCGCTTGTTGCCGTCCTGGTCCTCCCACGAGCGCTGCTGGAGGCGGCCGACGACCATCACGCGGGAGCCCTTCGTGAGGGACTCGGCGACGTTCTCGGCCATGTCGCGCCAGCACGAGCAGCGGAAGAAGCCTTCGAGCTTGTCCTCCCAGCCCCCGTCCTTCGGGACGCGGCGGTTGACGGCGACGGTGAAGTTCGCGACCGGAAGCCCGGAGGGCGTGAAGCGCAGCTCGGGGTCGTCGGTGATGTTGCCTACGAGGGTTACGACGTTCTCTGATGCCATCTCTGGCCTCCTTAGATGTTTTCCGTCAGACGTGCTCGGGCCTGACGATCTTTCCGCGGATGAACTCGTCGGAGATCTGCAGGGTTCGCTTCAGGTCCTCGACGAGCCCCTCTTCGGCGCGGAAGCTCGCTCCGAAGTAGTAACCCTCGTGCTGGTGGTTGATCTCGTAAGCGAAGCGGCGCGTGCCCCACCGGTCGACCTTCCCGAGCTCGGCTCCGGCGTCGGTGATGATCTTGGTGAACCGGTCGACGGCCTTCTGGATGTCGCCCTCTTCCAGGCGAGCGTCCACGATGACCATCGCTTCGTAGTCGCGCATATGTCCTCCTATGGGCTCGAGCGGGTGGGACCCGTCTCCGAGGCTCGCCCGCGGCTTGGAGCGGCGGGTAGAGCAGGGGGTTGTGGGCGGCCGGACGACCGCCTCTAGGCGTGGATCGTAGCACCTCCCTTCGTGACTAAGCCTGCGTCTCCTTGCGTAGGCGGGACGTTAGCGGGGGGGTGCGACAAGAACTCCGGCACGGCGGGCCGCGACCGCAGGAAGAGCCCGAACAACAGCAGCAGGAGCACGGCCCGGCCCCAGACCCCGGCGATCATCGCCTTCTTCGCCGCCGTGAAGTCGCGGCCCAGGGACTGGTCGTAGAACCATTGGAAGATCCCGTAGTACGTCGCCGCGTCCGCTATCGCGTACAGCGCCCACCACACGACGTTCAGCCGTAGCAGCGCGAAGAACGGAAGGATCCACAGCGCGTACTGCGGCGAGTGAACCTTGCTCCACAGCAGGAACGCGGCGAGCAGCGCCGCGCACACCTGGAGGAACGGATACGTCTCGTCACGCCGGGCGCGCCACCAGCCGAACCCGAGCGCGCCGAGAAAGAAGACGCCGGTGAGCACGCCGGTCACCAGGTTCAGCCGCTCCGGCGTGATCGCTCCGTAGTCGCCTAGCCAGGTGTCGGACGGGAACCACAGCGCCCAGACGTTGTCGAAGTTCGGCCCCCTCAGCTGGTGGAACCGGTAGGTCGCGAGCCATCCCTCGCGCCCCGCGAGGAAGAACGGGAGGTTCACGGCCGCGAACGCGCCGACACCCGCGGCGACGCTTCCCAGCGCGCGCCGGAACCCGTTGCGCCGCAGCTCGTCGAAGAACAGCGGCGCGAGGAAGAACGCCGGATACAGCTTGAACGCAGCACCGAGGCCGAACCACAGCGCGGCCGCGACGGGTCTTCGTCTGCTCCACCACCAGACGCCTGCGACCGCGCACGCGACCACGAGCAGGTCCCAGTTGTGGAACGCGTAGAGGACGAGGGCGGGGGCCGCGGCCCACATCAGAGCGCGCCGTCCCGTCATCCGTCCCAGCAGGTACGCCGTCGCGAGCGCGGCCGGCGTGAGCAGGATCGCGGAGACGACGAAGAACTGGTTGCCGTCGTTCACCGGGAGCCCCGTGAGCCACATGAACAGCCCCGTCAGCACCGGGTACTCGATCGCGCCCCCGAACAGGCTCCCGTCGACGAGGCCGCCGTTCACGTAGGGGAAGACGTTCTCGGCCATCCCGCGCAGCCCGTACAGCGGCGGGAGGTCCGAGTAGCAGAGACGCTGGTAGAGCTGGCGGCCGTCGCTCGGCTGCAGGCACTGGGCCTTGAAGAAGAAAGCGACGATCAGGACGACGACCGAGACGAAGGTCACGACGGTCACCGCCCGCCGCAATGCCCCCTCGCCCGACTCCTCGCCTTCTCGGGCTATCGCCCGCTCCTCCGGTACCAGTACGCGTGCGGGAGCCGGTTGCCGCGGCGTTCCGCCGGGCTGCTCACGCGTCGCTCGGCGGGCGCGTCGTCGGGCTGCGGCGTCGGCTCCTCGCTCGCCGGGATGATCG
>DASQDO010000139.1:0-13117 GCA_035634135.1 Actinomycetota bacterium | reverse complement strand
TGTAGACCCCGGGGCCAGCGATGAGCTTCTTGACCTGCTTCTGGCTCTTCCCGCAGAACGAGCACTTGAGCAGGTCACCGCTCTCACCGATTCGTGCCACCTGCTGACCTCCACCTCGGGGGGATTCCAGGCTCCTGGTGTCTCAGGAGCCCGCGTAGTGATTCTGACTGCTCCGCCCCTGATCGGCCTCAGATTTCGGGGCCGACTTCCGCGGCCTTTCCGCGAGGCTGCCCTCCCGGCTTCTGGTGCCAGGGATCGGCGGGCTATCAGGGGACCGCGGCCGACATCGAGATCCACGCCCGCGAGATCCTGGACGTCAACCAGCGCATGATCGAGATCATCTCCGAGCACACCGGGCAGACGACCGAGCAGGTGCGCAAGGACCTCGACCGTGACCGCTTCATGTCTGCCGAGGAGTCGAGGGCCTACGGTATTATCGACGAGGTGATCGCGAGCCGGACCGTCGCCGAGAAAAAGGGCGGCGCGCTCCTCCAAGGGGAGCCGGCCAGGATCGCAAACGCCGAAGCCGAGGGTGCTCCGGTCGAGAGCCCAGAGGCGTAACGGGGGAGCGAATAGGTGCCTAAGTTCGGTGACGGCGGAGACCTGCTGAAGTGCTCCTTCTGCGGCAAGTCGCAGAAGCAGGTCAAGAAGTTGATCGCCGGCCCGGGCGTGTACATCTGCGACGAGTGCATCGACCTCTGCAACGAGATCATCGAAGAGGAGCTCGCCGAGACCCCTGAGCTCAAGCTCGAAGACCTCCCCAAGCCCAAAGAGATCTACGAGTTCCTGAACGACTACATCGTCGGGCAGGAGCAGGCCAAGAAGGTCCTCTCGGTCGCGGTCTACAACCACTACAAGCGCATCCAGGTCGGCGCGCACGTCGACGGCGACGTCGAGCTCGCGAAGTCGAACATCGTGCTGCTCGGGCCGACCGGCTGCGGCAAGACGCTGCTCGCGCAGACGCTCGCGCGGATGCTCAACGTCCCGTTCGCGATCGCGGACGCGACCGCGTTGACCGAGGCCGGCTACGTCGGCGAGGACGTCGAGAACATCCTGCTGAAGCTGATCCAAGCCGCCGACTACGACGTGAAGCGCGCCGAGACCGGGATCATCTACATCGACGAGGTCGACAAGATCGCGCGCAAGAGCGAGAACCCGTCGATCACGCGCGACGTCTCGGGCGAGGGCGTCCAGCAGGCCCTGCTGAAGATCCTCGAGGGGACTACGGCGAGCGTGCCTCCGCAGGGCGGCCGCAAGCACCCGCACCAGGAGTTCATCCAGATCGACACGACGAACGTGCTGTTCATCTGCGGCGGCGCCTTCGCCGGGCTCGAGAAGATCATCGAGAGCCGCATCGGCCGCAAGGGCATCGGCTTCGGCGCCGACGTCCGCAAGATGGAAGAGAAGAACCTCGGCGACATCCTCGAGCACGTGCTCCCCGAGGACCTCCTCAAGTACGGGCTGATACCCGAGTTCATCGGCCGCCTCCCGGTCATCACGAACGTCCACAACCTCGACAAAGAGGCGCTGGTCGAGATCCTCACCGAGCCCAAGAACGCGCTGATCCGCCAGTTCAAGAAGTTCTTCGAGTTCGACGGCGTCGAGCTCGACTTCACGGAGGACGCGCTCGAGGCCGTGGCCGAGCAGTCGATGCTGCGGGGGACCGGCGCCCGAGGGCTCCGCGCCATACTCGATGAGGTCCTGCTCAACGTCATGTACGACCTCCCGAGCCGCGAGGACGTCGGCAAGTGCGTGATCAACCGCGAGGTCGTCCTCGAGCGGGTCAACCCGACCCTGGTACCGAGGACCAAGGAGCGCACCGAGCGCCCGGCCCGCGGCGAGCGCTCCGCTTAGTCTTCTTCCCGATACCGCGCTCGCTCCGCTTCGTTGTATTCCTTTAGTGCCGTTCGAGGCCGTCTCGACCCGTGGGGAGGTCCAGCGTGAGAGCAAAGGTCGTCGTCGGGCTGATCGCCGCCGCACTCGTCGTGGGCGGAGGCGCCTTCGCGTTGACGCGCTTCATGGCGCCCGCGGAGGACGCGGCGATCGAGTACGTCCCTTCGGACGCCGTCGGGTACATGAACGTCTTCGTCCGGCCCTCGAACGACCAGAAGCGGGCGCTGGACTCGCTGCTGCAGAAGTTCCCGGGGATCGACTCGACCGACGAGGCGATCGAGAAGCTCACCGACCTGCTCGACGAAGGGCTAGCCGAGGGCGGCATGAGCTACGAGGAAGACCTCGAGCCGTGGCTCGGTGACCAGGTCGCCGCGTTCCTCACGCCGGGCGGGACCCCCGAGCTTCCGAACTTCGCCTTCCTCGTCGAGAGCAAGAACGACGGCGCGGCTGGGGACTTCGTCGAGAAGCTCGCCGAGGAGGACGGCGTCGTCCTCGAAGACGTCACCTACGAGGGCGAGACCTACCAGATGGAAGAGGACGCCGACGAGCCGATCGCGGTCGCGATCCTCGACGGGTTCCTCGTCGGCGGGACCGAGGACGCGATCAAGGACGTGATCGACACGCGCGCCGGCGACGAGACCCTGGCCGGCGACGCGGACTACGTCGAGGCGACCGAGCCTCTGGAGGACGACTGGATCGGCCTCTTCTACTTCGACTTCGCCGGCTTCCTCTCGGCATACGGCGAGACGGCCGGATACGGGCCGCAGGAGCAGGCCGCGCTCGAGGCGTTCGGGCTCGACCAAGAGGGCTCGCAGGCGGCGATCCTCTACGCGAGCTCGAACTCGATCACGTTCGAGAGCTCGGGCGGCTTCGGCCTCGGCGGCCAGTTCGGAGAGCTCACCGAGCTCGTCGCCGCCGAGGGCATCCTGCCCGACCTCCCCGGGGGCACGTGGGCCGCGTACGGAATTCCTAACTTCGGCGCGCTTTTCGACGGGCTGTTCGACGTCTTCAAGGAGATACCGGGCTTCGACCGCGAGCAGATCGACGCGATGTTCTACGGCCAGACCGGGCTCCGTCTGCAGGAGGACGTGCTGTCGTGGATGGAGGACGCGGGCCTGTTCGTGCAGGGGACGAGCATCAGGGACGTCGGCGGCGGTCTCGTGATCGAGTCGAACGACCCGGCCAAGACGGCGCGGCTGCTCGAGAGGCTCGAGGAGCTCGTGACCCAGCAGGGGATCGAGACGAAGCCCGAGAGCGCGGGTGACCTCGAAGGCTTCTCGGTCCTGCTCCCCGGCGTCCCGGCTCCCATCTACGCGCTGGGCGGCGATCGTCTCGTGGTCGGCTACGGCGACGCGGCCCTCGACGCCGCCTCGGGCGAGGGCGGCACGCTTCGTGACTCCGAGGCGTTCGCAGCGGCCCAGGAGGCGGTGGGGGAGGACTTCGACATCTCGTTCTACGTCGACGTCGACGGGGCCCAGGCGTTCGGCGAAGCGGTGGCCGCGTTCAGCGGCGCGTCGATGGAGACGTACGAGCAGGACGCGAAGCCGTACGTCGACGTGCTGACGCACGTGATCGCCGCGGCCAAGATGGAGGGCGACACGATCGTCCAGAAGTTCGTCGTCGGCGTCGAGTAGCCGGCAATGGATCGCCCGCTGCACCGAACGGTCGTCGCGGTCGTCGCTATCGCTTCGTTGTTCGCCACCGCGTGTGACGAGGCCGCGCCGGAAGCCGAGCGCCCGGCGGCCCTCGACCTCGTCCCCGCGAACGCCTCGTCGTACTTCGAGGTGGCCGTCGACCCGCCGGAGTCCCAGCGCGAGTCGCTCGCGGAGGTCGCGAGGCGGTTCCCCGGCGACGTGAGGAGGGCCTTCCCGAGGGAGCTTCCGAAGCGGATCGAGGAGGCTCTCCATGGGTTCGGCTTGGACGTCGGGCTCGCGTTCCCGGTGAAGTTCGAGGACCTCGGGGGATGGCTCGGCGGCTCCGTCGCCGGGTTCGTCGTCACCGAGGTCGTCCAGGACTTCAGCGTGCTGCTGTTCGCCGTAGACGGGAGCGAGGAGGACGCGATCGCGTCCTTCTCCGAGACGCTGAAGGAGACCTCGGACGAGACCTATCGCGGGGTCGAGTACGTGTCGGGGAAGGCGTTCAACGGCTCCGTCGCCGAGGTGGGGGTCGTGGACGGCTATCTCGTGGTCGCCGGCGAAGGAGGGTTCGCGGCTACCGTCGACGCGTCCGAAGGCGACGACACGCTGAGAACCGTCCCCGAGTTCGAGCAGGCGGTCGGTGCGGTCGCAGACGACGCGCTGGCGACCTTCTACGTCGACGTGGGCTCCCTGCGCAACGAGCCCACGCTCGAAGACCAGATCACCCGTGAGGAGCTTCGATCGGCGGGCCTCTACGGCGACGGCATCGTCGCCGCGTCGCTGTCCGTGCACGGCGACACGCTCGTCGTGGACGCGTCGTCGGGCCTCGACAAGGGCGGCCTGCTCGAGCCCGTGTTGCGCGGCTACGCGAAGGAAGACGAGCTCGGCGACCTGCCGCACGGGGCGTGGCTGGCGGCCCGCGTGCCGAAGGTCCGGGCGGTCATCGGGGCCGCGATGAAGCTGACGGGGGCCCGTCAGAAACCCGGCTGGAAGGTCTTCAAGCGCGGCTTGAAGGCCGCGCGCCTCCGGTTCGGGAAGGACGTCCTGCGGTGGATGGGGGACGGCTCGTTCTACCTCGGCGGGGGCTCGCCGCGATCCCTAGACGCGGGGCTGCTGGTCGACTCGAGGGACCCGCGCAAGACGGGGGAGTTCGTGGTCGCGCTCGGGCGGCTGCTCGCCGGGTCCGGGCTGAGGGTGTCGCGGCTCCCGTCCGTAGCCACGGCGGCCGATTTCGACGTACGGGTGCCGCCGTTGCCCGGGCCGCTGCACGTCTCGGGCGCAAGGGCGTTCTCGATCACGTACGGCCGGACTCTGCACCAGGCCCTACGCGAGGACGGTTTCCTCGACGACGCGGACGACTTCGTCGACGCGAAGGAAGCGCTGGGCGAGGGGTACGGCGCGACGCTCTACGCGGACGTCGACGCGGCGCGCGCTTTCTCAGAAGGTACGGTCGGTGTGCTCATGGGCGTGCTTCCGAAGCCGTTCGCCGAGGGCGTCGAGCCGTTCCTCGACCAGGGCGACTACCTGATCCACGGTGTCGCGCTCGAGGACGACCGGATACTCCAACGGATCGTGATCGGGGTGAGATGACAGAGTTGCCGAAGGCATACCAGCCGGAGGAGATCGAGAAGCGCTGGTACGAGGAGTGGGAGCGCGTCGGCGCGTTCCGCGCGGACCCGGTGACGGACAAGAAGCCCTACGTGATCGTGCTGCCGCCGCCGAACGTCACCGGCGCGCTGCACATGGGCCATGCGCTCAACCACTCCCTGCAGGATGCGCTGATCCGCCGGGCGCGGATGCAGGGATACGAGGCGCTGTGGGTGCCGGGGACCGACCACGCCGGCATCGCGACCCAGAACGTCGTCGAGCGCGAGCTGCGCAAGGACGGCCTCGACCGCCATGCGCTCGGACGCGAGGCGTTCGTCGACCGCGTGTGGGAGTGGAAGCGCGAGTACGGGGGCCGGATCACCCAGCAGATGCGCGAGCTCGGCGAGTCGTGCGACTGGGAGCGCGAGCGGTTCACGATGGACGAGGGGCTGTCGCGCGCGGTCCGGACGGTGTTCGTCAGGTGGTTCGAAGACGGGCTCGTCTACCGGGGGCTGCGCGTCATCAACTGGTGCCCGCAGTGCCAGACCGCGCTGTCCGACATCGAGGTCGAGCACGAAGACGTCGCCGGCGAGCTCGTCACGTTCCGGTACGACCTCTCGGACGGCTCCGGCTCGATCTCCGTCGCCACGACGCGCATCGAGACGATGCTCGGCGACACCGGGGTGTTCGTCCATCCGTCCGACGAGCGCTACGCGGGGCTGGTCGGCAAGACCGTGCGGCACCCGTTCTTCCCCGACCGCGAGCTGCCGATCGTCGCCGACGAGGCCGTCGACCCCGAGTTCGGGACCGGAGCGGTCAAGGGCACGCCTGCGCACGACCCCGTCGACTTCGAGATGTCCGAGCGTGCGGGGACCGAGAAGGTCAACATCTTCACCGAGACCGCGCACGTCAACGAGAACGGCGGGCGCTTCGAGGGCATGGACCGCTACACGGCGCGCCGCGAGGTCCTGGCCGCCCTGCGCGAGCTCGGCCTCGTCGAAGAAGTCGAACGGCCGTACGTCCACGCGGTCGGGCACTGCTACCGGTCGAAGACAGAGATCGAGCCGTGGCTGTCCGAGCAGTGGTTCGTCAAGATGCGCCCGCTCGCCGAGCCAGCGATCGCGGCCGCGCAGGACGGCCGCGTCACGTTCCACCCGCCTCGCTTCGCCAAGGCGTACCTGAACTGGATGGAGAACCTGCGCGACTGGTGCATCTCGCGCCAGCTGTGGTGGGGCCACCGCATACCCGTCTGGTACTGCGACGACTGCGGCGCCACGATCGCCGCGCTGGAGGACCCGACCGAGTGCAAGTGCGGGTCGAGCGCGCTCCGGCAGGACCCCGACGTGCTCGACACGTGGTTCTCGTCGCAGCTGTGGCCGTTCTCGACGCTCGGGTGGCCGGACGACACGCCCGACCTCAAGACGTTCTATCCGACGTCGGTGATGGTGACGGCGTACGAGATCATCTACCTCTGGGTCGCCCGCATGATCATGTCGGGGATGTACTTCATGGACGGGCAGGTCCCGTTCGCCGACGTCTTCATCCACGGCATCGTGCGCGACGGCGAGGGCAAGAAGATGTCGAAGTCGATCGGCAACGTCATCGACCCCCTCGACATGATCGAGCGCTACGGCGCCGACGCGCTGCGGTTCTCGCTCGCGTTCATAGCGGTGCCGGGCAACGACTCGAACTCGTCGGAGGAGCGGATCGAGGGCGCCCGCAACTTCGCCAACAAGCTGTGGAACGCGTCGCGCTTCGTGCTGATGTCGCTGGGCGACGACCGGCCCGAGATAACCGGCGAGCTCCTCGTCGAGGACCGCTGGATCCTGTCGCGCCTCGACGACACGATCGAGGTCGTGGGGCGCGAGCTCGACGCCTTCAACTTCTCCGAGGCCCTGCACGCCCTGCACGCCTTCGTGTGGAGCGAGCTGTGTGACTGGTACGTCGAGATGGCGAAGCCGCGCCTGCGCGAGGGCGGGGCGGGGGCCGCCGGGAGCGTGCTGGTTCACTGCCTCGACCGCGTGCTGCGGCTCCTGCACCCGGTCATGCCGTTCATCACCGAGGAGCTGTGGTCGAAGCTCCGCCCCGGCGCCGGGTCGGTCATGACGGCGCCGTGGCCTGCCCCGGAGGGCCGGCGTGACACGGGGGCCGAGGACTCCGTCGCGCGCTTCCAGGACCTCGTCGTCGCACTCCGGCGGCTCAAGATCGAGCACGACGTCCCGCAGGGCCGCCGCGTCCCCGTCGCCGTGGCGGCGGGCGACCTCGCCGCCGGGCTCGAGCCCTTGCTGGACCAGGTGGTGTCGCTGGCGAGGCTCGAGTCGATCGAGCTCGTCGACGACCTCGGTCCCGCCGGTGCGGACCCGCGCACGATCACGCCGGCCGGCCTCGAGGCCGCGATGCGGCTCGGTGAGACGGTCGACCCGGCCCTCGAGCGGGCCCGTCTCGAGCGCAAGCGCGACGAGCTCGCCGCGGAGGTCAAGCGCGCGGAGAGCAAGCTGGGGAACGAGTCGTTCGTCGCCAAGGCGCCGGCCCCCGTCGTCGAGAAGGAGCGGGCGAAGCTCGACGAAGCGCGGGCCGCGTTCGCGAAGGTCGAGGGTCAGCTCGGCGCTCTAGGTGGCTGACGTGTCGTACGCGGAGGCGTCGGCGCACCTTGACGCGCTGGGCATCGACGCGATGAAAGGCCTCGCTCCCTCGTTAGACCGGATCGAGGCGCTGTGCGACGCGCTCGACAACCCGCAGCGGCAGATCCCGGCGATCCACGTCACGGGCACGAACGGGAAGACGTCGACGGCCCGGATCGCGGCGTCGCTGCTCGGGGCTACGGGGCTCACGGTGGGGACGTTCACGTCCCCGCATCTGACGTCGGTCCGCGAGCGCATCGCGCTCAACGGCGAGCCGATCTCCGAAGACGAGTTCGGTGACGCGTTCTCGCATCTCGCGCCGTACCTCGAGACCGTCGAGGCGCGGCTCGGCGAGCAGCTCTCGTTCTTCGAGGTGATGACCGCCATGTTCTTTCTATGGGCGGCCGAGGCGCCGGTGGACGCGGCGGTCGTCGAGGTCGGCCTCGGCGGACGCTGGGACGCCACGAACGTCGTCCCGGCCAGCGTCGCGGTGCTTACGAACATCGGCCTCGACCACACCGCGTTGCTGGGTGACGACCGGGTGAAGATCGCGCGCGAGAAGGCGGGGATCATCAAGCACGACGCGTTCGTCGTCACAGCCGAGCGCGACCCCGCCGTGCTCGACGTCATCTCCGCGGAGGCCGACGGGATGATGGCGCCCGTGGCGGTCATCGGGCGCGAGTTCCAGGTACGGGACAACTCCGTGGCGCTCGGGGGCCGCTTCCTGGCGATCGAGACCTCGGCCCGCCTCTACCAGGACCTCTTCCTCCCGCTGCACGGCGCGCACCAAGGCGTGAACGCGGCGACGGCGCTCGAGGCCGTGACGAGGTTCCTGCCGGGCCAGGTGCTGGGCGAGGAGGTCGTCGCGCAGGGACTCGCCGAGACCGTGGTGCCGGGGCGGATGGAGACCGTGAAGCGCGTGCTGCTCGACGTCGCGCACAATCCCGACGGGATGTCCGCCCTCGTGAGCTCGATCGCCGCGTCCTTCGACGTCGTGGACAGCGTGTTCGTCGTCGGGATCCTGGGCGACAAGGACTACAAGGGCATGCTGTTGGAGCTGGCCCGGCTCAATCCCCGCGTGATCTTCACGGACGCGCCGAACGTCAGGTCGGTCGACCCGCAGGAGCTGTCGGCGGCCGCGCTGAAGCTGGGGCTAGAGGACTGCCGGGTCGCAGCGGACGTCCCTTCCGCAGTGGACCTCGCCAAGGACATGGCAGGCGATGCGCTCGTGTGCGTCACCGGCTCCCACTACGTCGTGGGGGCAGCGCGGGACCATTTGCTCAACGAGTAGCCTCGCTCCTTCCGACTCGACTTCAGGAGGCAACGATGCCCGACGTACAGCAGACGTTCATCATGGTGAAACCCGACGGCGTGCGCCGGAAGCTCGTGGGCGAGGTGGTCGCGCGTATCGAGCGCAAGGGCTACGAGCTGCGCGAGATGAAGCTGTTCACGATCGACGAGGCGCTCGCGCAGAAGCACTACGCCGAGCACACCGAGAAGCCGTTCTTCGGCGAGCTCGTGTCGTTCATCACGTCGGGCCCGGTCGTGGCGATGGTGGTCGAAGGTCCCGACGCGATCGCGGGGATGCGCCAGATCATGGGGGCGACGAACCCGATCGAGGCCGCAACCGGCTCGATCCGAGGCGACTATGCGACGGTCATAGGGGAGAACATCGTGCACGGTTCGGACGGCCCCGAGTCCGCCGAGCGGGAGATCAACCTCTTCTTCGGCTAGCCCTATCCGGTCCTCGTGACTGGACCCTCGGCGCCCGCCAGGGGCGGGTTTGCGCGCATGCGTTACCCTGACCAGCGCACCCGGCCTCAATCTCAAAACTTCCCAGGAGCCACACCAATGGACAACATGTTCCAGTTCATCGGCCGCGACATGGCGGTCGACCTCGGCACCGCCAACACTCTCGTCTACGTCCGCGGCCGCGGCATCGTGCTCAACGAGCCCTCGGTCGTCGCCATCAACACCAAGACCGGCGCGATCCTCGCGGTCGGCTCGGAGGCCAAACGGATGATCGGCCGGACCCCCGCGCACATCGTCGCGATCCGGCCCCTGAAGGACGGCGTCATCGCCGACTTCGACGTGACCGAAAAGATGCTCCGCTACTTCATCCAGAAGGTGCACCGCCGCTCGTTCCTCGCGAAGCCGCGCGTGGTCGTCTGCGTCCCGTCGGGCATCACCGGCGTCGAGCAGCGCGCTGTCGAAGAGGCCACGATCTCCGCCGGCGCGCGCAGCGCGTACATCATCGAAGAGCCGATGGCCGCGGCGATCGGCGCGGGCCTCCCCGTGCACGAGCCGACCGGCAACATGGTCGTCGACATCGGTGGCGGGACGACCGAGGTCGCGGTGGTCTCGCTGGGCGGCATCGTCACGAGCCAGTCGATCCGCATCGGCGGCGACGAGCTCGACGAGTCGATCATCAACTACATCAAAAAGGAGTACTCGCTGATGCTCGGCGAGCGCACCGCCGAGGAGATCAAGATGGCGATCGCGTCGGCGTTCCCGATGCCCGAGGAGCAGCAGGCCGAGATCCGCGGCCGCGACCTCGTCACGGGTCTCCCGAAGACCATCGTCGTCTCGGCCGAGGAGATCCGCCGCGCGATCGAGGAGCCCGTCAACGCGATCGTCGACGCGGTCAAGAACACGCTCGACAAGACGCCGCCCGAGCTCGCGAGCGACATCATGGACAAGGGCATCGTCCTCGCCGGCGGAGGGTCGCTGCTGAAGGGCCTGGACGAGCGCCTCAAGCACGAGACCGGCATGCCGATCCACGTCGCCGAGGACCCGCTGTTCGCGGTCGCGGTGGGCTCCGGGAAGTGCCTGGAGGAGTTCGAGGCCCTCAAGCGGGTCCTGATCTCCTCGACCCGCCACTAACGCTCGCTACGGTTCGACTCGCCCCGCCGGGGGTACCTACTCCTGACGAGCAGGTCGAGTCGCGGGAGGCGGACGAGATGTCGAGGGTTCTAGCTGTCGTCGTATCCCTGATGGTGGGGCTCCTGGGCGTGGCCTCGCCGGCCTCCGCCGACCATACGAACCCCCGCGAGCCGCTGTCGCCGACAGAGGAGAAGCCCGCCCCGCAGGCCGTCGTAGACGGCGAGGGCGAGTGGGAGTACATCTTCGGCCTGCCGCCGAACCCCGGAACCGACCTCGAGATCTTCAAGCTCAGGCGCCGGCTCTACATGTCGTCGGGCACGCTGGGCGGAGCGCCGCAGGGCCACGTCGGGCAGCGCCTCGTCCGGCTCCTGAACAAGAAGAAGAAGGTCGCGCCGAAGTGGGTCGCCGACCACGGCTCGGCCGCGTGCACCACGAACGAGTCCGTCGCGACGGGGCTGCAGCACGACGCCTCGATCGCGAGGCGCAACGGCGTCACCCTGGTCGTCGACACGACCGACGCAGGCGGCCCGCAGGGACGATGCCACGACACCGACGGCGGGGGCCTCGAGCTGATCGACGTCAGCAAGCTCCACAAGACCAAGAAGTTCGCCCCGCGGGAAGTGCATCTGACGAGGCACGTCGGGACGTCGCACAACGCGACGGTCGACGCGACGCGGCCGTGGATCATATACAACAGCAGCTCGACCTTCAACAACACGTCCCAGGCCCAGATCGACGTCGTCGACATCCGCTCCTGCATGAAGAAGCGGCAGACGCTGGAGCAGCGGCGTAAGTCGTGCCGGCCGAAGGTGTTCAGGATGCAGTTCGAACCCGGGTGGACCAACAACGTCGACCGCGAGGGGGAGCCGATCGAGGGTTTCGACTCGTCGTGTCACGACATCGTGGCTCGTCCCGGGCGCCTCTACTGCGCGGCCCTCAGCGGCACGGCGATCTTCGACGTCCGCAACATCGCCGACAAGAAGACCGGCGCGGTGAAGGGCAAGCCGCTGCCGTGCGAGGTCATCGAAGGAACCGAGACGGGCGCGATGGTGACGGACTGCGCCGCCTTGGCGACTCCCGACGAGGGGGAGGCCATTCCGGAGGCGACCGGGTGGAGGTTCCTCGGAAGCACGCATCATCCGGGCCGCGATTGCGGGACGGGACCCGAGCCGGGTCAGCCCGACCGGTGCAACAACAACGTCCACGTGCCGTCGCGCGAAGGCGTGGCGGTGTCGCACGAGGCGGTCCCGACCCCCGACGGGAAGTACATGTTCGTCACGGACGAGCGCGGCGGCGGCATCGTCCCCGGCGGCGCGTCGTGCGCGCCCGAGCAGGAGAACCCCTACGGGAACGGCGGCGTCCACGTCTACGACATCAGCGACCCTGCGAAGATCGAATACGCGCAGACCCCGGACGACCAGAAGGCCGTCTTCATCGGGTCGGTCCAGGTGCCGGGCCCGACGTTCTGCACGTCGCATCGCATCGAGCTCGTCCCGGGCGAGCAGCGGTTCTTCATCTCCTGGTACAGCCAGGGGACCAAGGTCGTCGACTACTTCTTCGACGCCAACGGCAGGGTGGTCTTCCGCGAGACCGCGACCTGGGTCCCCGAGGGGACGAACCAGTGGGCCGTGCAGCCGTTCAAGATCGTCAAGAACCCCGACGGCACGAAGACGTACTACCTGGTCTCCTCCGACATCGGCCGGGGCATCGACGTCTTCTCCTGGACGGGCGAGCCCAACCCGAAGGGGACGCCTCCGCCGGCGGAGCCCGCCGCCCAGCCGTCACCCGAACGCAGGGCCTCGGCGCTGCCGCTCGGCCTCCTCGGCGTCCTGGTGCTGGCCGGAGGGGCGATCAGGAAGCGTCTGCGCTGACGTTTTTCGCGCTCGCACGCGCCGGGCGCGGCACAAAAGTGCAGGTCAACGACCACTTAGGGCGAAATCACCCATGCGGGCTACCATGGCCCGACGCAGGGCGGCCCGCCGGATCGCGGCCGGACACGAATCGCCGCCGCCCCCAGGTTTCTCGCTCAGGCGAAGAGGTTTTGACAACGTATGTATCGCCGAAACGGACGAGGGCGCTTGCTGCTGCTCGTCTTCTTGGCCCTGGCCGTCGTCGTGATCACTCTCGATTACAGGCAAGGCCCGGGCGGCCCGCTCCAACGGGTCAAGGATTTCTCGGTCACGCTCGTGGCCCCCGTTCAGCGCGGGTTCACGACGGTCTTCCGGCCGGTCGGGAACTTCTTCTCCTCGATCGGTGAGCTCGGGAGCCTCCGGAGCGAGAACTCCGAGCTCGAGGAGAACCTGGAGCAGGCGGAGGCCGACGTGCGCGAGGCCGAGGCGCTCGTCGAGGAGAACGAGCGGCTGAGGGCGCTTCTCGATCTCGAGCAGTCCTGGGTCGTCAGCGAGCGCGTCACCGCCCGCGTCATCGCGCGGGGCCCCGCGAACCTCCAGTGGGCCGCGATCATCGACAAGGGACGCAACGACGGCATCCGTCCGG
>DASQDO010000138.1:0-2658 GCA_035634135.1 Actinomycetota bacterium | reverse complement strand
GTCGTCCCGTTCGTAGAGCCGAGGACGACGAGCATCCACCGCCCGGCCGCGCGGCGGAGCTCGGCGTGCCGGCGGCTGACGTTCGGGTCCGAGAGCACGACGTCGTTCGTCGACATGCGTCCGATGACGACGGGGTCCTTGGTGATCGAGATCGACTCGGAGTCCGAGCCGTCGTCGTCGATGACGACCAGCCTCGTCGCGGAGGGCTCGAGCCCGAGCCGGTCGGCGGTGTCCGACGAGACCGCGCGGGTGCTGCTCGCGTCCCCTTCCTTCGGCTCACGTGTGTAGACGCGGCTGGGCGAGTCGGGGTCGGCGGTGAGCGAGGCCTCGACCTTGAGCTCGCCCCGGCCCATCGATTCCTCCTCGTGGAAGGTGATGCGGGGGATGCCCATGAGGTTCCAGCGGCTCTCCTTGGCCTGCTCGATGACCAGCTCGGAGAACTCCCGCTGCAGCCCGGCCTCCATCTGGGAGAACTTGGCGTAGTCGTCGGCGCTCATCCAGACCTGGAACTCGTTGGGGGCGTAGATCCGGTTGACCGAGACGGTCTTGCCGTTGCCCATCTCGCGCAGGATGCGCCGGCCGACCTCGACGGGCTGGAGCCCGGATCGGAAGACCTTGGTGAAGAACCCCTCGACGAGCCCCTCGAGCCGTTGCTCGATGCTCTTGGCGACACCCATAAGCGACGATTATGCCCGCGCGGTCTGTTGTCACCCCTTGCTAGGCTGCAGGGGCTTGGGGCGAGGCCCCGAGCGCCCGGGCGAGTGGTGGAACGGCAGACACGCTGGCTTCAGGTGCCAGTGCGCGCAAGCGTGTGGGGGTTCAAATCCCCCCTCGCCCACTAAAGGTGTCTCTCCGGACCGCGTCCACCGCGGCCCCATCTGGCCAACCCCGTTGTTGACTCTCTCGTAACACGTCGGCACAATGCGCTCTTGCAAGGCAAGCGGGCTCAGAAGGAGGCATCCACATGCGTAAGCGCATCGTCCTGCTGGCGGCTTCTCTCGGCGCGGCCAGTCTCATCGGCTTCGCACCCCAGGCCCAGGCCTCGTGCACCCAGCTCTGGATCGGCGGGCCCTGTATCGAGACCGTCGTCTGCCGGGTCGTCGACACCGTCCTGCCCGGCCCCCAGCACTGCGTGATGTAGCGACCGGCTCGGCCGGAACCGAGAACCATTCGAAACACAGCGAAACGGGCCCCGGGGGGAGGGCCGTTTCGCTTTTCGGGACGAACCATCGGATAGCGTTCCTCGCATGGAGCGGCCGGGGCCCTCTGCCGCACACCTCGAGGACGTGAACCCAGAGACCACCGAGAACGGCACGGTCTCGCGACGGACGTTCGGCCCCGCTGCGGTCTTCTGCGCCTGGCTCGGCTTCTTGATCTGCCTCGTCTACTTCGCCGGCGCGCTCGTGAACGCGCCGCCCCCGTGGCAGAGGGTCACGTCGAACTGGGACACCGGCTGGTACCTCACGATCGTCAACGACGGCTATCAGACGGCCGTCAACGGTGAGACGAACCTCGCCTTCTTCCCGCTCTATCCCCTCGTGATCCGGCTGCTCACGAAGCTCGGCCCGGACCCGGTCGCCGCCGGCGTAGCGTTCTCGCTCACGTGCTTCCTCGGCGCGCTGTTCCTGTTGCGGACGCTCGTGGCCGAGAAGGTCTCGGAGCAGGTCGCCCGCCACACCCTGCTGCTGCTCGTCTTCTGGCCGTTCAGCTTCTTCTTCGGCCTCGTCTACACCGAGTCGCTGTTCCTCCTGCTCGTCGTCGGGGCGTTCTTCTTCGTGCACAGACGGCACTGGTGGCTCGCGGCGGCCTGCGCGGGACTCGCGGGGGCGACGCGTGCCGTCGGGATATTCGTCGCCGTCGCGGTCGTGCTGGCCTACTTCGAGAAGGAGTGGAGCCCGACCGTCAAGAAGTCCGCGACGATCCTGGGCCTCGCCGCGGCCGGGCTCTCCGGCCTGGGCGCGTTCATGGTCTTCCTGAAGGTGCACACGGGAGACTTCCTCGCGTTCCTCGAGGCGCAGAGGTTCTGGCCGAACCGAGCGAACGGCATCTCCGGGCTCAGGTCGATCCCGACGGTCCTGCAGACGAGACCGAGCGCGACGTGGGACTTCGCGCTCGTCGTCATCTACATGGTGCCGATGGTGCTGTTCGTCGTGCTCTGCGTGTACGTCCTCGTGAAGATCGACGTCGTGTGGGGAGGCTTCTGTCTCCTAGCGCTGCTGGCGCCCGTGCCGACCGGGAGCCTCGCGAGCACGAACCGCTACGTCCTCGCGCTGTTCCCCTGCTTCGTGGCCGCCGCGAAGCTGCTCGGCGATCGTGCGGTGGTGGCGGCCGCCGCGTCGGCGGGGCTGCTCGGGTTGTTCGCCTATCACTACACGTATCACACGGGGACGTTCATAGGCTGAGCTCTAGCAGCAGGCGGCGCCGGCCTCGGCCCCCTCGGTGCAGCACGCCGCGTCGCCGCGGATCGAGGTCCCCGGCGCGTCGGCCAGGACCGTGTAGATCTCCCACGGGGCCCCCGACGGGTCGTTCACCCAGACCTTGTCCTGGAGCGCGTAGCAGCACGTGACGCCGTCCTCGGCGCGAGTCGAGAGTCCCTCCGAAGCGAGGCGTCCGGTCGCGGCGGCCACCTCGTCGGTCGATCCCACCTCGACCCCCAGG
>DASQDO010000137.1:0-5503 GCA_035634135.1 Actinomycetota bacterium | reverse complement strand
AAGCCGAGCGCGAGCCCGCCCGCGAGCACGGCCCACGGCTGCCGGCGTCCGAAGTCCTCGACGTCGCGCAGGATCCTCTCGCCGTCCGCGGAGCTCAGGTAGCGGCCGACGCCCTCGACGCGCTGCGCGAGCTGGTCGGCGACGTTCGCCGACGAGTCCTTGTCGATCCGGCGGAGCTCGCTCGCGACCGTGCGGAGGTCTTCCGCAGTCGTGCCTGCACGCTCACCGGCCTGCGTCAGCCGCTGGTCGACCTGCTCGCGCACCTGGCCGCGTGCTCTGCCGACCTGCTCCTGCGCCTGGCCCATCGCGCGCTGCGCGGTCTCCTGGACGGTGTCGCGCGCCTGTTGCACCTGCTCGCCGACCTGCTGCGCGCCCTCGCGCACCTGCTCGCCGACCGCTCCGCCCGTGGACGTCCCGGGATAGGTAGAAGTCTCCATGCGTCTCCCTCCTCTGCCGTGCCCGAAGACGAGCGCGCGACAAAGGAAAGGAACCTTCGGGATGCAGCGCGGGCCGCCGGGCTTGTTCTCAGCGGCTCCGTCTCGACCGCAGCCATGGACCTACCCGCGTCGGCGACGCGGAAACGCTAAGGGAGCTCGGTGAGCTCGATCTCGTACAGCGCGTCCCAAAGCTTGCCGGTGACGAATAGCCGGTCCTGGGACTCCATGTACGCGACGCCGTTCGTGACCTCGCCGTTCGGCTGCTGCTGCTTGAGCGCGCCGAGGTCGAGCCGTCCGGTCACCTCGCCGGTGGCGGGGTCGATGCGCACGACGTCGTCGGTCTGCCATACGTTCGCGAAGATCTCGCCTTCGACCCATTCGAGCTCGTTCAGCATCGAGACCGGCTCGCCCCCGTCGGTCACCTCGATCTCGTCGAGCACCTCGAACGTCTTCGGGTCCCGGAAGACGATCGAGGCGGAGCCGTTGCTCATGATCAGACGGCGTCCGTCGTGCGTGAGCCCCCATCCCTCGCCTTCGTATGTGAAGCGGCGGATCCGCCGGAACGACGCCTTGTCGTAGACGAACGCCCGGCCGTTCTGCCACGTGATCTGGTAGATGCGCTTGCCGAGGACCGTGATCCCCTCGCCGAAGAAGCGGTCGGCCAGCGCGACCTGCCGCAGCACCTCGCCCGTCTCGAGATCGACGCGCCGCAGGCTCGAGCGGCCGTTGAGGCCGGTCCCCTCGAACAGCCGGGCCCCCTGGAAGTCGAGCCCCTGCGTGTAGGCCTCCGGGTCGTGCGGGAACTCGTCGACGACGACGTAGCCCGGCCCGAGCGTCGGCTGCAGGTCGTCGAGCGGCTGCGCGTCGGTCTCGGAGCACGCGCCGACCAGCACGGCCGCCGCGAGCGCGAGCACGATGCGAGCCTTCACAGCGCGGCCTCCCCGTGCTCGGCGAGACGCGCGACGAGCGTCTCGCGGATCTTCGTCCCGGCCCTCGCGTCGAAGCCCAGGAACATCGGCGACGAGTTCAGCTCGAGGAACTTGAGCGTCCCCGACGTATCCGCGCGCAGGTCCATCCCGGTCCAGCGCATCCCGATCACCTCCGCAGCCTTGAGGCACTGCTGCTGGACCTCCGGAGACAGCTCGGTCTCCTCGACGATCTCCTCGTTCTGGCGGAAGTCGATCTCCTTCGACGTCACGCGGATCTGCGCGATCACCTTCCCGTCGAGGCAGTACACGCGGAAGTTGTCGCCTTCGAGCAGCTCCTGGAACGTCACCGGCGCGCCCTTGAGCTTGCGCAGGCGCTCGTCGGTGAGGTCCTCGGGACCGAGCTCGCGCGTGGCCGCGCCTCCCGCGACCGGCTTGTAGACGACGCGTTGCCCTCCGGCGAACTCCTTCACGGCGTCGGGGTCGTTCGTCCACAGGGTCCGTGGCACGGGGAGTCCGGCCTGGTGCAGCGCCGCGATCTGGAAACCCTTCGAGTTGCGCCAGTCGCGTGACGCCGGGTTGTACATGGGGATGCCCATCTCGGTCCAGCGCGTGAGCAGCGGCACGAGCATCTGCCCCTTCTCGCGGAACGCGACCAGCGTCCTCCGCCAGTCCTGGTCCATCTCGGCGTCGGCGTCGACGCCGTACGAGAGCGGATGCACGTAGGTGTCGCGGATGTACACGGCCGCCGGGCGGCCCACCCGCCGGCCCGCCACCGTGATCGAGTCGATCTCGTGCCCGAGCGAGATCACGTAGTCGTCGGGGAAGGACAGCGTGTCGGCGACGACGACGTCGGTGCCGCGCTCGGTCAGAGACTCGTACAGGGCGTCGACGTGCGCGTCGCGCGGCGACCCCACGAGGACGACCGGGCGGCCGCTCATGCCCGCGCCGCCTCGGGCTCGGCGACGCCGGGCCGCGCCGGGAGGAGGTCCGAGTGCCGGTGCAGCAGCTGCGCGAGGTGCGCGACCGGTGCGCCGTACGGGTACAGCCGGCCGTCGAAGAACATCGCCGGGGTCCCCTCGACGCGGTCCTCGGCGACGGCGTCGACCTGCGCGATCATCCGGCGCGCGGGGCCGAGGCCCGTCTCGAGCGACGCGCGATCGAGCCCCGCCTCCGCGGCGATCGCCCCGGTGAAGTCCTCCTCCATCAAGCCGATGAACCGCTTCTTCGCGAACGCGAACGCGCGGGCGAACGCCTGGGCCCCCCCGGCGACCCCGGCGGCGACCAGGACCTCGCAGAGCTTCCGCTCGGTGCCGTCGCCGTAGCGGGGCAGGATCGTGACGTAGGCCTCGGTCGCGCCAGATGCCGCGAGCTGCGCGATCTCGGGGAGGACGACCGAGCACTGCTTGCAGGTGGGGTGCGCGAACAGGACGAGCTCGTGCGGTGACGGCGGTCCCGGCAGCCGGATCCCGGACTCCGCGCCGCGCAGACCGGTCACCTGCTCGGTAGTCAGGTGCGCGAGCGTCGCGAACGGCGACCCGGCGACGCGCGCCTGGACCTCGAAGAGGCGGCGCATGCGCGTCTCGCGCTGGAAGAACGGGATCGCCGCGAACGCCACGACGAAGAAGTAGAGGACGAAGAGGGCGACGCCGCGCCACGCGCTCGAGAACGGCACGCCGCCGGCGAACCTCCACGCCACCGCGGCCCCCGCGAGGACCAGCGCGTGCACGGCGAGGCACATCGTGCAGAACCGTCGCATCACGACCTGGGCCCCGATCAACGCCACGGCCGCGGGGGCCGCTGCGAGGAACGCGTACGCGAGCGCGGTCCAGGGGACGCCGGAGACCGGGTACAGGGCCGCGGTCGCCGCGAGCCCGAGCGCCGCGCCGAAGAAGGCCGTGCCGAGGTCGGCCATCGGCAGCCCGCGCAACTTGGAGTACTCGGACTTGATGACGCTCTCGCAGTTCACGAGCTTGCCGCGCGGGCATCCCGGCACGTCCGCGTTCACCGTCGTGTCCGCCGACGCGTACGACAGGACCGCCGAGATGCAGAGGCCGGCGAGGGCTATCAGCACGACGAGCGCTGCGGACGCGCGCGCTCCGGCCGGGACGTTCGCAATCGAGAAGACGGCGAGCAGAGCGACGATCCCTCCCGCGATCCCGGCGAGGACGCGCTCCCCCGCCATGTCGGGACGCCCCGCTGCCCCACCCAGAACCTCGACGACGCGCTGCTTGCGGTAGTCGGGGTCGGTCTTGCGTTGCGAGTCGTCGCGTTCGGCAAGCGCAGCTATGCCCGACCATCCCTCGAGGAAGGCAGGGCGCGCGATGCGCTGACGGCCGTGGCGGCTGTCCCACACCTCGACGTGGCTGGGCGTCACCCGCTCGAGCACGCCGAACCCGCCCGCTCCGGCGGAGAAGTGGACGACCGCGGGGAGATCGAGCTCGTCGAGACCCTCGGGCTCGACCCGCGCGGCCGTCACCCGCAGGCCGACGTGCGGCGCGACCTGGACGAGCGCGAGCAGCGACTGTGGCTGCGGGTGCGCTCCGACCGCGCCGGCGACGAACCGGCTCGAGAACGGGAGCTTCTGCTTCCGCACGAGCCGGAGCAACGCGACCCCGGGGTCGTCGGTCGGGACCTGGAAGTTCGTCGTGGCGCTCAACTCCCTCGAAGGTTACTGAAAAAGGTCACGCCGCCCCTCGGGGCGGCGTGACGGTGACTTGCGGAGAGCCTTAGCTCCAGTAGTCGCAGCACTGCCCTTCCTCACAGCAGGCCTGCGTGGTCTCCCAGCCGTCCTTGATGTCCGCGACGATCTGCTTCACCCTCTCGAGGGGGTCCGCACCGCCGGTGACCTGCGACAGCTCGTCGATGAAGAGCTCACGGATGTTCGAGTTGTCCACGTTCTTCCTCCTCTCCTCGCGCCTAGTCGGGATACGCCGGATAAACGGGAACTCGTTCCGGTGGAGCGCCGGGTCAACCCGCGTCAAGCCGCTGGTTGAACGCTCCCGGCTGAGGTTTCTACGGCGGAAGAGCCGTTCCTCCTAGTCTCGGCCTAGCCGAGACCGCACTCGTTGCCCCACGTGGACACCACCCAGGCCGAGGGCGATCCTCTTTCTCACTTTCGTCCTCCTAAGCCGTCAAACAGAGCAAGGAAGGAGTTTAGCGGTTTTGTCCATTTCGTCCAGAGCGTGACACCGGGGCGTCAGGGCGACGGCCTCGGGGGTCCAGGACGCGCCGCGGCCCCCGCATGATGCGGGGGCCGCCGGTGACTTCGGTGCGTCGCTAGGCCGAGATCTCGGCCTCTGCCTGCGCCTCCTGCTCTACGGCCGCCTGGCTCTCGGCGACCTGCAGGTCGATCTCGATCTTGATGTTGTCGCTGACGAGCCAGCCGCCGGACTCGAGCGGGACGTTCCAGGTGAGCCCCCACTCGCTGCGCTTGATCGTCCCGGTCAGCGTGCCGCCGATCTTGCGGTTGCCGAAGGGGTCGGTGACCTCGCCACCGTGCTCGTAGTCGAGCGTGACCTCCTTCGTCTGGTCCTTGATCGTGAGGTCGCCGGTGACCCGGTAGTTGCCGCCGGTCCCCTCGATGGCCTTGCTCTCGAACCTCATCGTCGGCCACTTCTCGACGTCGAAGAAGTCGGCGCTCTTCAGGTGGGCGTCGCGGTCGGCGTTGCCGCTCTCGATCGAGGCCATGTCGACCTCGAACCAGCCCTTGGCGGTCGTGAGGTCGTTCGGGTCGCCCTCGACCTCGCCGCGGAAGCCGGCGAACTGGCCCCGGACCTTTGAGAGCCCCAGGTGCCGTGCGACGAACCCGACGCTCGTGTGTGCGGTGTCGATGCTCCAAGCCATCTTCCGTGCCCCTTCCTTGTGGACCGCTCGCCGAGGCGACCGCTGCCATCCATTTGGACCGGCCGTCCCGGTCACAGTCCTTATGTTTCGTAAGACGCTATGCCTTCATAACGTCCTTGTCAAGAGAAAGCTTCCCGGCTAGAATCGGGACGTGAAGGAAGACCCCTCGAAAGACGTACTTGCCCCCTTCTGCCCCGCGTATACGCACGCGATGGAGATCATCGGGAGACGGTGGACCGGGGCGATCATCCGGTCGATGCTCGCCGGCGCGAGCCGCTACAGCGAGATCGTCGC
>DASQDO010000136.1:0-2863 GCA_035634135.1 Actinomycetota bacterium | reverse complement strand
CCCGCGGGTCCTCGGCGAGGGCCTCCGCGATGTGCGCCTCGGTGTACTCGCGCGGCTCCCCGGCGCCCTCAGAGGCCATGGATCTGGTCGTAGATGCGGCGGATGACGTGGTCGGGGACCGCGAGGTCGTTGCTCTGCGCGTAGAGCAGGAGGCTGAGCACGCGCCGGGGGCCGTGCGACGACCGGCGGATGACGTAGTCCCAGTCGATCTCCGAGCTCGCGATCACCGTGAGCGCGTTGTACCAGTAGTGGGGCGTGTCCTCGGAGTGCGTGCACGCCTGCATGACGATGAAGTCCTCGGGCGGGACCACCTTGATCGTCGTGCCCTTCAGCTCCTGCCGGCGACCTCGCGCGATCATGTCGTCGTCGAGGTAGATCGAGTTGTGGATCCGGAAGATGACGTCGACGAGGACGTCGTCCTTGTAGGCCTTGAGGAGCCAGTCCTCCTTGGGGTCCTCGGTGCTGAAGCCCCCGCTCTCGAGCGTCTTCACGCACCGCTCGGCGTCCTCGGGCTTGACGAAGACGTCGATGTCCTTGGTCGGCCGCGGCCTGCCGTAGGTCGCGGTCGCGAGGCCGCCGATGGCGAGGTAGGGGAGACCTTCGTCCTCGACCGCCTGGACGACGTCGGAGAGGACGGCGCGGAAGGTCGCGTCGTCGTCCGACTCTCGCTTGATGCCCGCGTGCTCGTCGGCCATGCGCGAGTTGCTACCCGCTCGGCCGGGACGCCTAACTCCGCTGCTAGCGGTCGATCTCGGACCAGCCCTCGATCGTGAGCTCGCTCGAGGTCGTCGGCAGCCCGGCGGCGAAACAAGACGAGGACTCGAACGTCGCGTTGCCGCGGACGCGGAACGTGCGGCTGGTGACGGAGCCGTGGAGGATCGGGCCACCGGTCGAGTCGAAGTCCCCTTCCGGCACGAGGACCGCGCCGGTCACCTGGGCGTTGCCGGTGAAGTGGAAGTTCCCGTTGCGCACGACGGCGACGAGCATGCGGTTGTCCGCAGGGTTCAGCGCGTTGCACATCACCCCCGAGATCGCCTTCCAGGTGGCGCCCCAGGTGATGGTGTTGCCCGCGGTGTTCACGGACGAGGGGAAGTCGAAGTAGGCGACGAGCGTAGATCCCGTGCCGGCGGGGAGGTCGCCGTTCTGCCAGTTCAGGTCGACCGCTCCGGCGACTCCGTTCTTCCAGCACTGGTTCACGGTCGACGCGAAGTTGCAATAGATCCCGCTCGATTGCGCCGTCGATTTGAGCGCCTCGTATTCCACCTCCGTGAAGTTCCTGACCTGGGCGATGCGGTCGAGGTCCGCTTGCGTGAACCTCGCCGTCGGCGGATATCCGGCGAGGCCCCCACACGTGTCCGAGGTCAGGGCGGCGTTGTTGGCGCATCCGGAGCAGGCGCTGCCGTCCCACTCGCTTTGCAGGACGTAGCCGCCGTTCCTCGTGTCGTTCGCCGTGCAGTTCGGCGACGGCGGGTGCTCCCGCCCGCGCGCGTTCGTACCTTTGAGGTAGATCTCGCCGGTCGCGTGGACGGCGGCGGGGATGTTGCTGTCCCAGTTGAGGCCGCCGGACCAGCTGAAGCCGCCGAACGCGCTCTGGCTGTAGACGTCCCGCATCGTGTAGTTCTCGTCGATGCCGGACAGGGACATCTTGGCGCGTCCGATGATGTCACCCCTGGTGAACACGCTGATGTTGTTCAGGTCGGGGTTGCCGTTGGCGTCGATCTTGTCGGCGTAGATCCCGAGGGGGAACTTGGACTTCCCCGGTATGGCGCGGATGACCTGGCGCACGACCCGCGTCCCGGAGCTCTGCGTCCCCGTCGCCGTGACCGCGTAGAGGTTCGGGCTCGACCGGGGGGTGCACGGCGAGACGTTCTTGTTAGCGGCGGTCCAAGGGCTGTCCGGGACCTTCTTGGCCTGCGTCGGCTCGTAGATGGTGAGCTGGACATTGTACGTCCCCGGGCCGAGCGTTCCGGGGGCCAGGGCGATCGGTGGCGTGTCGCAGCCGGCCGTCTTCATGGTCGCGATCGGGATCGCGCCCCTCTTGATGTCGAGCATGAACCGCTCGAGCCCGGCCTCCGCCGCCGCCATGGCCCGCGCCGACCGCGCGTCGGCGGCGGTCGCGCGCAGCCCCCTGACGCTGACGAAGGCAGCGGTCGTCGTGAGCACCGTGAGCGTCGCGCCGATGAAGAGCACCGTGATCATCGCCACGCCGCGCTGACACCGCAGCCTCTCGAGGAACGTCATCGGCGGTTCCTCAGCTGGGCTTCCGCGAAGTAGTCCGTGGACCGCCCCGAGGTGGTGAGCCTGACGGCGACGTTCAGGCTCGTGATCTGCGCGAGCTCCGCGTCGACCAGCGCCCCGTTGCAGTTGTCCAGCGTCGTGAGGCTGTGCGGAGGGCACGCTATACCGTTGATCTCCTGCAAGGTGGTGACGCCGTCGGGTGTCGTGCCCGAGACCCCTTCGTAGTCGTACTCGAGACGGTTGCTGGTGAAGGAGAAGACGTCGCTCTTGCAGGTGCCGGCCGCGTTCTTGACGCAGTCGACCCCGCGGACGAGGGTCTCGGTCCCGACCCCGTCGGCGGTCACCGTGATGCGATCGTTGGTGTCGTCGTAGGCATAGGTAACGACCTCGTAGTTGCCTTGCGCGGTCCCCGATGCGGGGTTGCTGTAGGAGCCGTCGCCGTTGTAGTCGATCTTGACGGTGAACGAGTTGTGCGTCGCGGTGGGGGAGGACCCGGACAGCGAGATCCATCCCGCCTCGCGGGTGTCGCGGACGATCCGGTTGAGGCCGAGCCGCGCTTCCTCCGAGATGCGGACGTTCGACGTGGTCTGCTCGGTCGAGCGCGCGACCGCGAACATGACCTGCA
>DASQDO010000135.1:0-3868 GCA_035634135.1 Actinomycetota bacterium | reverse complement strand
AAGACGCTCGACCCCACCCTTTACGAGACAGCGGAGGTGTTCTTCGGATGATCGACCTGCGATCCGACACGGTGACGAAGCCCACGCCCGAGATGCGGCGCGCAATGGCAGAGGCCGAGGTCGGCGACGACGTCTTCGGCGACGACCCGACGGTCAACGAGCTGCAGGAGCTCGCGGCCGGGATGCTCGGCAAGGAAGCCGGGCTGTTCGTGCCGACCGGCTCGATGGGCAACCAGGTAGCGCTCGGCGCGGTCGCACGGCCGGGTGACGAGGTCGTGTGCGAGAGCGGTGCCCACTTCCTCCACTACGAGGGCGGGTCCGTCGCCGCCCACCTCGGTCTGGTGGCGCGTCCGTTGCCCGGCGTCAACGGCGTGATCTCGCAGTCGCAGGTCGCCGCTGCGATCCGACCCGGGAGCGAGCACAACCCGCGTACTGCGGTCGTCGCGATCGAGAACACCCACAACTCGGCCGGGGGCCGCGTGTTCCCGCTCGAGACCGCGCGGGCGATCTCGGCGACGTGCCGGGAGCGCGGCGTGGCCGTGCACCTCGACGGCGCGCGCTTGTTCAACGCGCAGGCCGCCACGGGCTCGCCGGCGGCGGAGTGGGCTGCATGTGCGGACACCGTCACGTTCTGTTTCTCGAAGGGGCTCGGCGCTCCGATCGGGTCGATGGTCGTGTCGACGCGCGAGCGGATCGCGGAGGCGCGCCGGTTGCGCAAGCGGCTCGGCGGCGGGATGCGTCAGGTCGGTGTGATCGCCGCGGCGGCGCGCGTCGCGTTGACGGGCGGCGTCGACCGGCTCGTCGAGGACCACGCCAATGCCCGCCGGCTCGCAGACGGTCTCGCGGATCTGAACCCCGACGCCGTCGACTTCGCCGCGGTCGAGACGAACATGGTCTACGTGAACCTCGGCGCGTTCGGGATGGACGGCCCCCAGGTGATGGAGGAGATGCGCAAGGAGGGCGTGATCACGCTCGCACTGTCTGCCGACGCGATGCGGCTCGTGACGCACAGGGACGTCTCCGCCGAAGACGTCGAGACCGCGCTCAAGGCTTTCCGGAAGGTCTTCAAGGCCGCGTAACCTGCTTGCTCGCGTTTGCGAGCGCGGGGCGGGGGAAGAACGCTCGCATGGAGATCCATTTCTCCCTTTGCCTGCCGAGAGATGAAGAAAGCGTCCCGGTTGTGCGGCACATCTGCCGCGACGCCCTCGCTGAGCTCGGCGTTGCCCGAGATTGCGTGGGGGACGTGGAGCTCGCGGTCACCGAGGCGTGCACGAACGTCCTGAAGCACGCGGCCGGCACGGGTGACGAGTACGAGGTGACGGTTGCGATCGCGGAGGACGACTGCGTGATCCGCGTCATCGACTCCGGCACCGGGTTCGACCACGAGGCCGTCGACCGCACCGCAGAGGTCGAGCAGGGTGCCGAGAGCGGCCGGGGGGTGTTCCTCATGGCGGCCCTGGTCGACGACCTCAAGTTCACCTCGAAGCCGGAGGTAGGCACCGTCGTGCACCTCGAGAAGAAGCTGCGGCTCGACGAGACGTCGGTGATCAGGCGGCTGCAGCGCGCGAAGCAGGCCGCGGTCCAGGCGGCGGACGGCGTTCCCACCGTCTGATCCTGCACCCGCGATACTGATCGCATGGGTGTATCTCCTGACGTCGTCGTCGTCGGAGGCGGCGCCGTCGGCCTAGGCGTCGCCTGGAGGTGCGCTACCGCGGGCGCGAAGGTCCGTGTCTTCGACTCCAGCGGGGGCCGCGGCGCGACGTGGGCCGCAGCCGGACTGCTCGCCCCCGTCACCGAGGTCCACTACGGCGAGGAGCCGCTGCTCGCGCTGAACCTCGAATCCAGCCGGCGCTACCCCACTTTCGTCGCCGAGCTCGAAGAGGCGTCCGGCGCCACCACGGGATATCGGCAGAGCGGGACGTTGATGGTCGCGCTCGACGGGGACGAGAGCCGCGCGCTCGACGACCTCTACCGCTTCCAGACTTCGCTCGGGCTCTCCGTGGAACGTCTCAACGGGCGGGAGACGAGGGCTGAGGAGCCTGGGCTCGCGCCGAACGTGCGCGCCGGCATCCTCGTCGAAGGAGATCACCAGGTCGACAACCGCGCGCTGCTCGACGCGTTGCGCGCGGCTTGCGTCGCCGCCGGAGTCGAGATCGCTGCGGACACCGTCAAGGGGGTGGAGGTCGCCTCCGACCGCGTCGTCGCAGTCGTGACCGCGTCCGAAGGCGCGGTCCCATGCTCGACCGTCGTGCTCGCCGCGGGGAGCTGGTCGGGGGCGGTCGAAGGCCTCCCGCCCGACGCAGTCCCGCCGGTGCGGCCGGTGAAGGGCCAGCTCCTGCATCTGAGGGGAGAGGTGCTGGCGCGTCGCAACCTGCGCGGAGTCGAGGCGTACCTCGTCCCGCGTTCGGACGGCCGTCTGGTCGTGGGCGCGACGGTCGAGGAGCGGGGCTGGGACACGACGGTGACCGCCGGCGCGGTGTACGAGCTGCTGCGGGCCGCGTACGAGCTGCTTCCCGGAGTGGCGGAGCTCGAGCTGACCGAGACGGTGGCAGGGCTCCGGCCGGGATCGCCCGACAACGCGCCGCTGATCGGGCCGACCTCCGTCGAGGGGTTGCTGCTGGCTACTGGTCATTACCGGAACGGGGTCTTGCTGACGCCGGTGACTGCGGACGCTATCGCCTCGGTCGTCACCGGCGCGGGGATGCCCGACTGGGCGTCGCATTTCCTGCCGACGCGGTTCGGGGCCGCCGCATGACCGCCGTCGTGAACGGGACCGAGCGGTCCGTCGGCTCCGGCACGACCGTCGCCGGGCTCATCTCGGAGCTGGGGCACGACCCGGCGGGGCGGGGCATCGCCGCGGCCCTCAACGGCGAGGTCGTCCCGCGGGCCGCGTGGGGAACAACGGCGGTGAGCGACGGTGACCGGGTCGAGATCCTCACTGCGATAGGAGGGGGTTGTTGATGGACGACCCTCTGGTTTTGGCGGGGGAGAGCTTCTCCTCTCGTTTGATCATGGGCACCGGTGGCGCGTCGAGCCTCGAGGCCCTCGAGCGCGCGCTCGTCGCCTCGGGGGCCGAGATCGCGACCGTCGCCTTGCGGCGCCTCGACCCGTCGGCGCGAGGCTCGATCCTGGACGTGCTCGGGCGCGCCGGCTGCAAGGTGCTGCCGAACACCGCCGGCTGCTTCACGGCTCACGACGCGGTGACGACGGCCCAGCTCGCGCGTGAGGCGTTCGAGACCGACTGGATCAAGCTCGAGGTCATCGGCGACGACAAGACGCTGCTGCCGGACCCGGCCGAGCTCCTCGTCGCGGCGGAGCAGCTCGTCGACCTCGGCTTCGTCGTGCTCCCGTACACGAACGACGACCCGATCCTCGCGCGCCGGCTGGAGGACGTCGGCTGCGCGGCGGTGATGCCGCTCGGCTCCCCGATCGGCTCCGGCATGGGGCTGCTCAACCCGTACAACCTGCGGCTCATCCGCGAGCGCGCGAACGTGCCGGTGATCCTCGACGCGGGGGTCGGGACCGCGTCGGACGCGGCGCTGGCGATGGAGCTCGGCTGCGACGCCGTGCTGTGCGCGTCGGCCATCTCGCGGGCGGAGGACCCGGTGGCGATGGCGCGCGCGATCCGGCTCGGCGTCGAGGGCGGCCGGCTCGCCTACCGCGCGGGCCGCATCCCGCGCCGGCTGCACGCCGAGGCGTCCACCCCCGAGTACGGGACCGCCGAGTTCTGACCGCCGACGCGCTCTTCGACGGCTGGGAGCGCGCCTGGTCGGGACGCGACCCGGAGGCGTTCGCGCCGTTGTGCCACGACGAGGTCCACTACGAGGACCCGTTGACGACCGAGCCGCTGCAGGGCGCCGGCGCCATC
>DASQDO010000134.1:0-1581 GCA_035634135.1 Actinomycetota bacterium | reverse complement strand
CGGACGCGGGGATGCCGTTCCCGGACCCAGCCGTGGTCGGCCCGCCCGGCGACGAGCACGAGGTCGTAGCGCTCGACCAACGATCGCTCGAAGGCCCCGGCCTTCAGGAGGTTGTCGGCCCCGTACAGCCGTCGCAGCACGCCGCGGCCCCCGCGCCACTGCGCGCGGGCGTTGAGGACGAGGCTGTCCTGGAGGTCGAGCACGGCGGGCCCCTCGAAGGCGTCGCGGTAGAGACCGGCACGCGCTCCCAGCGCGACGAACGCGTCGGCGTTCCCGGCAGCCGCGCGCAAGGCCGCCCGCGCCCCGCGGTCGTCGAACCCGGAGAACTGGGCCGGCACCATCGACAGCGCGCGGCGCGCGACGTTCGCCCCCACCTGCCGGCTGCTCAGCGTGACGTCGACGTCGCCGGGCGAGGGCCGCTCGCGCGCGTCGCTCTCGCGCCGGACGAGCGCCAGCCGTACCTCGTGATCGGCGCGCAACACGTCGATGAAATGGGCGTAGCGCATCCGATCGCCCCGGTCCGGCGGCCAGGGTCGGGTGTCGGCGCAGACCAGGAGCCGCGGGGACATGGCCGCGAAAGCTACCGGAAGGTCGGAGGAGGGTCTACAGGTCCCCCGGGTGGCTGACGAACCTATAGGTGCACCACCAGAACGAAAAGGCAAACCTGCGGCGACGCAGGGACGCAAAGCCAGGGGCCCACCTGTGGTGGGTGGCCCAGCTGCCGAACTGGGAGAAGCATATGAAGAACAAGCTCTGCGCGAGCCTTGTCGGCCTCGCTCTGGCAGCCACTCCGCTGGTACCGACCGTGGGAGCGGCGGCATCCACGACCGGGTTCGTCCGTGGCGTCTACGGGCGCGACTCGAGCGCCACCGGGACGTCCACCCTGCGAGCGACCGGCTTCAACGCCGTCACCGTGCAGCCGTGGCGCGACCACCTCGACGCTCTCGCAGCTCAGGGCATGGGCGGCGTCGTGTGGCTCTTCGGCTACAACAACGACACCTGCAGCTTCGACCGCGACGAAGCGTGGGTCCGTCAGACGGTCGGTGCGATCGCCGGACACCCCGCGATCACCGCGTACAACGTCGCGGACGAGCCCAACTTCCGTCAGTGCCCGGACTCCCCTCAGGAGATCGCGGCGAGGGCTCGTCTGGTGAAGTCCCTCGACCCCGCCAACCCCACGTACGTCGTCGTCGCGGCCTGGGACGGCCGCGAGGGATTCCCCTACCAGCACTTCGCGGGGACCACCGACATCATGGGGCTCGACGTCTACCCCTGCTCGCACTCGATGACCTCTTGCAAGTACGCCGACATCGACTCGGCCGTCGAGGAAGCCGTGAAGGACGGGGTCACCCGCTACTGGGCGATCCTCCAGGACTTCAGCGACGCCTGGTACCGGCAGCCGACGGCGGCCGAGCTCGAGCGTCAGTTCGACCACTGGGCGCGTTCCGGGATGGAGGGCTACTTCCTCTACCACTGGAACGAGGGCGCCGTGGAGTCGCGGCCCGATCACCTGTCGGTCCTGCGGCAGCAGAACTCGCGGACGTTCGGCTCCGGCTCGGCCCCGACCCCGACCCCGACCCC
>DASQDO010000133.1:0-1857 GCA_035634135.1 Actinomycetota bacterium | reverse complement strand
CGACGACTCGCACGTGGCCGCGGACGCCCGGGTATCCTTCTCCTGCCTGGGCTACGGCGTCAGCGTGGGGTCCGGGGCCCGCGTCACCGATTCGGTGCTCTTGCCCGGCGTCATCGTGGGCGAGGGGGCCGAGGTCCACCGCTCGATCCTCGGGGAAGGCGTGAAGGTGGCGCCCGGCGCGGTGGTCGAGGGCCGGACCGCCGGCGATCGAGAGACAGTGGAGGGGTAATCGTGCGCGTTCTCGTCACCGGAGCTGCGGGCTTCATCGGCTCGCACCTCGTCGACCGGCTGCTCGCCGAGGGCGAGGAGGTCCTCGCCGTCGACAACCTGTCGTCCGGACGTCTGTCGAACCTCGCCGACGCCCGCCGCTCGCCGACCGGCAAGTTCACGTTCCAGCGCGTCGACGTCACGTCGAACGCGCTCGGCGAGCTGATAAAGCGCCAGAAGCCCGAGGTCGTCTTCCACCTCGCCGCCCAGGTCGACGTGCGCAAGTCCGTGGCCGATCCCCTCTACGACGCGACCGTCAACGTCCTCGGCACCCTCAACGTCCTGCAGTCGGCGTCCGAGGTCGGCGCACGCAAGGTCGTGTTCACCTCGTCGGGCGGCTGCATCTACGGCGAGCCCGCTCCGGAGCGTCTGCCCGTGACCGAGGAGCAGGTCTACTGGCCCGAGGCCATGCCCGAGTCGCCCTACGGCGTCTCGAAGAAGATCGCGATCGACTACCTCCGCTACTTCAAGGCGGTCCAGGACCTCGACTACACCGCGCTCGCGCTCTCCAACGTGTACGGCCCCCGCCAGGAGCCCGCCTCGGAGGTCGGGCTCGAGGGCCAGGGCGTGGCGATCTTCTCCCGCAAGATGCTCGGGGGCCGGCCCTGCACGATCTACGGCGACGGGACCCAGACGCGGGACTTCGTCTACGTCGACGACGTCGTCTCGGCGTTCGTCGCTGCCCGGGACAGGGGCAGCGGCGAGCTCGTCAACGTCGGCAGCGGCACCGAGCTGTCGGTCAACGAGCTCTACTCGAAGCTCGCGGAGCTGACGGGGTCGCGCTTCGAGCCGGTCTACGCAGCAGCGCGGCCCGGGGAGCTCCAGCGGATCGTCGTGGACCCGACGAAAGCGGGCCGGGAGCTGGGGTGGTCGCCTCAGGTCGGCCTCGACGACGGGCTGAAGCAGACCGTCGCGTGGTTCCGCGCCACCAGCTAACCAACTCCCAAATTCGGCGTTAACGTCATCAAAGGGGCATCGCGCCGCCCAAGTTCGTTGAATTCCCAAGAAAAAACAGTGGAAGGATTTGGCTGGAAGACTTAGGCTGTGGGCACCCCAATCGGGCGGGCCGAGACCCCCGGACGAGGTATCGTCCGACTTCGGTCCGCGGCGGTCCGGTGGCGGAGAGTAAGGCAAGCTCGGCGGCGCCGGGCGACGCGGGAGACTAAGCGCAGGAGGAAAGTTGGCTTTCGAGACCTCGAGTCCCGAAACGCACGCCACGACTCGACCCCACACGAACGGCCGCCACCCTCGCGAAGCGCAGGACTCCGCCCCGGAGGAGCACCGAGTGATCGTCCTCCCGGTCGAAGAGCAGGCCGCGGCCCCCGCGGTCACCTCTACCGAAGGCGACCTGAGGGTCGTGTGGACTCCCCGGGCGGTCGAGGACGCGTCTTCGGTGGTGGCGCTGCTGCCGCGGCGGGCGCGGCCCCCATGGGTGCGCCCGGACGTCCTGGTCGTGGGGGACGAGCTCCCGTCCTATCTCCGTGCCGAGAAGGGCTTCCACCTGCTGGACGCGCAAGGCGTGCGCGACCTGCTCGCCGCACCCGCACGGGAGCGGCGGCGCGGGTGGAGCACCCGCGGCCACGCGCCGAT
>DASQDO010000132.1:0-3939 GCA_035634135.1 Actinomycetota bacterium | reverse complement strand
CGGAAACGGGCCGCGCGCAGAAGCTCGCGCAGACGTTCAAGGCTCCGGAAGGCGCCCACAAGCTGGCGTCCGTCTCGCTGCCTCTCTCCGGTGCCGCCAAAGCTGTCGTGAAGGTCTACGAAGTGGGGGAGCGCCCTCCGTTCGGGACTCTCCTGAAGGAGATGGTCGTCACGGTGGGCGACGCCTCGGGCGAGCCCGCCTCCGGCTGGGTGCGGCTACCCGTGAGGCCGGCGGTCGCGATGAAGGCGGGGCACCGTTACAGCCTCGTCCTCAAGACCGACCGGAAGCGCGACCAGCTGTGGACGTCGCACGCCAACGACCGTTATCGCGGCGGCCAGTCCTGGTGCTTCTGCCCGGTGTGGAAGAACCAGGAGATCGACTTCGACACGCTTCGGTGGCAGTCCGCAGAGGACCTCGACCGGCCGACGGACGACCTGGCCTTCGAGCTCCGCTTCTGGCGGAAGGGCTAGCGCGGCTCCGCCAGCAGGTACGTCTCGGCACGGCCGGCCTCGGTTATGAAGCGGCACGAATAGCCCGCCTTCTCGAGCAGCGCCCGGCACGCCCGGCCGAGCTCGTCCGAGTGGATCTCGATCCCGAACGAGGTCTGCTTCGACGCGACCGCGCCCGGCCCCCCTTCGAGGACGTCGAGCTCGTGACCCTCGACGTCGACCTTCACGAAGCGCGGCGCGCCGAATCGCTCGAAGGCGTCGTCCAGCGTGATCACCTCGACCTCGACGCCGCCGGAGTCGCTGAGCCGCCCACGCGTGCTGTGACCCCCGGCTTCGAACGAAGTCGTCCCGCGCTCGGCTCCCACGGCGAGACGCGCGACCGCGACCTCGGCCGGTATCAGCGCGCGGTTGCGTGAGACGTTGCCCTCGAGGGCGTCGTGGAGGCCGGGGTCGGGCTCGAAGCACACGACGCGTCCCGCCGGCCCGACCGCCGCCGCCATCAGGATCCCGAAGTAGCCGAGGTGCGACCCGACGTCGAACGCGAGGTCGCCGGGCCGCAGCAGGCCGTCGACGTGACGCGAGAGGCGGCGCTCGTATGCGCCGACGACGACGTCGGCCTGGACGCGCATGTCGACGTCGAGCCTCATCCCGCGCAAGGGCCCGGACCTCACGCGTGCCCGGGACCACCGCGCTCCGTTGGTGCGCGCCTCGATCGCGCGCAGCATGAGGGGGCCGACGACCGGCGTCCGGCGCGTCCGGTGGTAGAGCGCGGCGATCGTGTCCCACGCGAGCTCGGAGGGCGCGCGGCGCGCCGGATCCCGCACGTCCCCCACCCCCCTTCTCGACTGGCCGCCGGTGCACTCTAGCCACTTAGGATCGAAAGTCCACCGTCCGTCCAGAGGAGGTCCACAAAGTGGTCGATGCGATCCCCGACAACTATCCCCAGGTCTCCCCGTACCTCCACGTCGACGGCGCCGCCGAGGCGATCAAGTTCTACGAGGACGTCTTCGGCGCCGCGGAGCGCATGCGCATGCCGGACCCGAGCGGCAAGATCGGGCACGCCGAGCTCCAGCTCGGAGACTCCGTGATAATGCTCGCCGACGAGTACCCCGACATGGGCATCCGGGGGCCGGCGGCGTACGGCGGCTCGCCCGTGACGATCAGCCTCTACGTCGAGGACGTCGACGAGGTCTTCCAGAAGGCGATCGAGTCCGGCGCGAAGGCGCTACAGGAGCTGAGCAACCAGTTCTACGGCGACCGGACGGGACAGTTCGAGGACCCGTGGGGCCACCGCTGGAGCGTGGCCAGCCGCGTGGAGGAAGTGTCTCCGGAGGAGATGCAGCGCCGGGCCGCCGAGTCGATGGGCGGACTCGGCGAGATGCCCGAGGACTGACCTCTAGCGCCGCACGCGGATCCTCTCGCACGACTTGGTGCGGCCCTTCTCGGCGTTGCTCGACAGCACGCACACGTCGCGGCCCGGCCCGCCGTCGAAGGAATCGAGTCCCGGGCCTCCGACGAGCGTGTCCCTGCCCTGCTCGCCGAAGATCTGGTCGCCCCCGCCCCCGCCCTTGGCGGAGTCGTTGCCCTTTGCCGCCCAGATCTGCTCGCCGGCGGACGTTCCCGTCAGCGTGTCGTCACCGTCGTCGCCGAAGATCGGGTCCGGGCCGGAGGACACGGGCGTGACCTGAGCCTTCATCCCGTCGACGAAGAGGAGCCACGCTCCCGCGACGTCGCCGTCGGCGTTCCGGGCCCCGTGCACGCGGTCGGGTGAGTCCTCCTCCACCTCGGGAGAGAGCTGGTGCGCGCTGCCGAAGGTGCCGTTCGCCGTCGTCGCCGTCCAGGTCTCGTTCAGCGTGCCGTCGTCGTGGTCGTTCACCCAGAACGCGGTGAACTCGCCTCCGCCGGCGGCGATCTCGTAGGACCGGCGCGGGATACCGGGGCCCGTCACGCGTTCGTGCGGGCTGACCGCCTGCAGCGACCCCGCGGCGAACGATCCCGACGGGTCGGAGACGGAGGCGTAGAGGCCGTACTCGGACCGCACCGTGAGCGACGAGAGCACTGCCGCGCGGCCCCCGTCGTCGATCGCGACCTCGACCTCGCTCGCCGCGGTCGGCACCGACGTGTCGGTGACGTTCTGCGACGCGCCGAACGTGCCGTTCACGCTGCCGTAGCGCGCCTCGACCTTGTCGCGCGACTCGCCCTCTCCTTCGGACGTGAAGTCCACGTGCGCGACCATCGCCGCTCCCGACGCGTTCACCGCGACGTCGGGCGCGCCCGGCCCCTGTTCGAGCGTCTCGAGGACCTGCGGGGCCCCGAACCCTCCCGTGGTTCCCGCCGCTGCGCCGACGATCTCGTGCGGGGTCCCGGCCTCGGTGTGGTCCCACACCGCGAACGCCCGTCCGGAGGCGTCGACGTCGACCTGCGCGTTGTGCACGTCCGGTCCGGTCGCCACGGCGGCCGGCGTCCCGAAGCTGCCCGCGGAGTCGCTGAGCGCCGCCATGATGCTCGGCGGCTCACCCGTCGTCTCGCTCGTCCACACGACGACCGCCCGCCCGGACTCCGACACCTTGGCCTCCGGCTCCACGACCCGGGACGGGTCACCCTCGGGCACCAGCACCTGCGGCCTCCCGAAGTCGCCGCGCGCGTTGCGGCGGACGGCGACCATCAGCTCGCCGCCGACCATCCCGCCGCTGAACGCGAGGACCGCCTTGCCGTTCGGTGCCACGTCCAGCGACGCCTCGGAGACGTGCGCCGTCGCGATCGTCTGGGGCTCGACGAACTTCCCGCCCTCGGGCCGGCGCGCGACGGTCAGCGCGCCTACCTCCGACCACGCTGCGGTAGCCGTGCCGGCGTCGTCGAGACCGACGTAGACCAGGCTCGAGTTCAGGTCGTACACGGAGAGCGACTGCACCGGATCGTCCGTGGCGGCCGCCGGCAGAAGCGACTGGAGCATTACTACGGCAACGAACGCGACGACCGACACACGCTTCGACATGCGAGCCCCCTCCGGCTTCGACGACGGTCCCATCCTACGGACGCGAGCGGCGCCGTGCGGCCCTCGCTACGTAGAGCCGGTCCAGCAGGTCGTACATCACCATCTCGTGGGCGCGCTGCGCCGAGCGGATCACCCGGTTCACGTGCATGTGGCCGAGGCTCGCCGCCAGCTCCTCGAACGTGACGGTCAGGCGGCCGGCCGCGGCCAGGTCTCGTAGCTGCCGGATGGGCTCCCGCACGGCCGTCGAGCGCCGCGTCAGGGCTTCCGGGGGCGCGGCCGCGTCGAGCAACGGTTCCAAGCTGCGCCTCTCGGTGCGATAGCGGTCGCCGATCTGACGCTTGAGCAGCGCGTCGGCGCGGAATTCGTTCGCGTAGCCGTCCCGCATCCGCCGAGCGACCCGCGCCTGCGCGTCCTCGTCCAGACCGAGGTCGACGAACAGCCGGTGCAGCCCGGCGAGCGCGGCGCGCCAGCGGTCGTCGAGCGTCGCGGCCCCCG
>DASQDO010000131.1:0-7633 GCA_035634135.1 Actinomycetota bacterium | reverse complement strand
AGCGCGTCGCTCGGCCTCGCTCTGTGGGCGTGGAGGTCCGACGCGGCCGAGCCGTCCGACGTCCTGTGGGTCGTGGTGTACGCGGTGCTCGCGTACTACTTCATCGAGATCTCGGGGGCCGAGAAGGCGGACTCGCCGGGAGGCGTGGCGGGCCGGCTCTCCGGCGCGCTGGCGCGCAGACGCCTGTTGCCCAACCCCGGCATGCCCGACGTGCAGGCGGTGGTCTTCATCCTCGGCCCGATCACGGGGCTCGTCGTGCCGGCGCTCGGCCTCGGCATCGCGATGGTCACCGCCGCGATCCTCTTGACCGCGTGGAGGCGGCTGCGGTGAGCGCGAAGCACCGCCTCGGAGGTGCTCCAGCATGAAAAGGGTGCTGCTGCTCGGGCTCGACGGGATGACGTACTCGGTGCTCGAGCCGGCGTTCGAGGCCGGTCACATGCCGGTGTTCAAGCGGCTGCTCGACCGCGGTGCCTCGGGCGTCCTGACGTCGACGGTGCCGCCGTACACGCCGCCGGGGTGGACGTCGATCTTCACCGGCGTGAACCCCGGCAAGCACGGGATCTTCGGGTTCACGCTGGGCAACGTCCAGTCGAGCAAGGGTCTCGTGAGCCTCGACCGCGTCACCGCACCTGCGATCTGGAACGCGGCGAACGCGCAGGGCGTGCGGATGGGCCTGTTCAACATCCCGATGACGTACCCGGCCCCCGCCGTCGACGGCTTCGCCGTCTCCGGTATGCTGACCCCCGAGGGCGGCGGCAAGACGCCGGAGAGCTTCACGCATCCGGAGTCGCTGTCGGCCGAGATCGCCGGCGTCGTGCCGGGCTACGAGATCGACATCGAGGTCGACTACGACCAGGACTGGAAGTCCACGGCGATCATCGAGCGGCTCTCGGCGAACCTCGACAAGAAGCGGCTGGCCCTTGCGCACCTGCTGGAGCAGCACGGCGACCTCGGCCTGCTGTTCGGCGTCCTCGAGGCCCCGGACCGCCTGATGCACGTGCACTACAAGTACATCGACCCGCGCCAGGAGCACTTCCACCGTCCGGAGGCCGCGCCGATACGCGAGCGAGCGTGGGAGTTCTTCGACGAGATGGACGGGATGATCGGCGACATGCTCGCGTGGGCCGGCAACGACGGCTTCGTCGTGACGATGTCCGACCACGGCTTCGGCCCGAAGGACAAGAGCGTCAACGTCAACCTCGCGCTGCGCGAGTGGGGTCTGCTGTCGATCGGCGGTGCCGGCGCGGTGACGAAGTCCGCCGGTGTACGCACGCTCGCTCGCAAGGCGAAGAAGGTGCTGCCGAAGTCCGTGTGGCAGAAGGCGAAGGGGGCCGCGCAGTCGTCGATCGACTGGAGCCGCACGAAGGCGTTCTCGGCCCCCATCCCGCAGCAGGGCATCTACGTGAACCTGCAAGGGCGCGAGCCGCACGGGATCGTCCCGGAGTCCGAGTACGAGGCGGGGCGCGACGAGATCGTCGAGCGCTTCTCCGCGCTCGTCGACCCCGACGACGGCAAGCCCGTGCTCGACCGCATCTACCGCCGCGAGGAGGTCGTGTCGGGCCCTCAGGCCGTCGACGCGCCCGACCTGTTCCCGGTCTGCCGCGAGTACTCGTACGAGCTGTCCGACGGCCTCTACTCGCCCCGGGTCCTCGACGACTACCGGGGGCTTCCGCGCGGCTTCCACCACATGGACGGGATCTTCGGGATCGCGGGGCCTGGCATCGAGCCGGCGAGCGGCCTGAAGGCGAGCCTCTACGACATCATGCCGACGGCGCTCCACCTGGCCGGGCTGAAGGTCCCCGAGGTGGACGGCCGAGTGCTGACCGAGTGGCTGCCCGACGGCCCGGCCCCGGTGGTCGAGGCGATGGATCTTCCGCTCGCGGGATCGGGCGCCGAGGCGTCGCCGTACTCCGCCGAGGACGAGGCCGCGATCGAGGAGTCGTTGCGCAACCTCGGTTACCTGTAGGCGCGCTCGCCCGCGTCCGGCTGATCCGGCGGCGCCCCGCTCCGCTCCTCCACACCGTTTCTTAGTCGTCGCTCCGGGGGCGCCGCCTCCGCCGGCTTATCCACGCGACCGTGCGGTGCCTTGCGGTACTTGCGGTGCTTGCGGTGCTTGCGGTGCAGCGTGCACCGGTTGCACCGGTTGCACCGGTCGGTCTGGCACCCCCCGTGTAACCGGGCGCCACTCCGGTCGTCGGAGTTTTAGGCAATCCGGGGAGTGCCGGGGGCCCGAACAGGGAAGGCCACTACCTAATCGGATGTGAAGGGTGAGGAAAGGGGAGGTCCGTGTCGACAACTGTGGGTGACAAGACGCCTGCCCAGCTGTTCGCGCTGGTCTTCGGCGTCATCTATCTCGTCGTCGGGCTCGTGGGGTTCGCCGTCACGGGGTTCGACAACTTCGCGAGCGAGGTCCCGGGCGAGAAGCTCATCGTGTTCGCGATCAACCCGCTCCACAACATCGCGCACCTCGGTGTCGGCGTGCTGCTGCTGATCGGATCGAGCCGCCACGAGACGGCGAAGTCGGTCAACCTCATGGTCGGGATCGTTTACCTGCTGCTAGCGATCCTCGGCTTCGCCGGCATCCTCATCGAGGACTTGTTGAACATCAACAGCGCGGACAACTTCTTGCACATCGCAACAGCAGCGCTGGCGATCTTCTTCGGCACCGCGGGGGCTACGGCCAGGACGGGAGCCGCCCGCACCGCCTAGCCACGATCCGCAACGAGAAGAGGGGCCCGAAAGCTCGGGCCCCTCTTTTCTGTTCCGGGTTCAGCCCTTGAGGGCTTTGGCGAGATCGTCCTTCGACATCGACGAGCGGCCCGGCAGGTCGGCCTTCTTCGCCAGCTCGTAGAGCTCGGCGCGGGTCTTCGCCGTCAGGTCCTTCGAGCCGTTGCCGTTCCCGTTGCCGTTCCCGTTCCCGTGGCTCGTGGACGACGACGTCCGCACGGCATCGGCGAGCGCCCGCAGCCCTCGCTCGATCCCCGAGCGGGCCACCTTGCTCGACGTGATCAGGGCGACGGCTCCGGCTGCCGCTCCGGCGACCGCGCGTCCGCCGCCCTTGTGGCTTCCGTTCCGCGTCGGGGCGATCTCGGCGACCTCGTCCGCTCCGGTGCGTATCCAGCGCAGCGCGGTCGACGAGGCGAAGCCTCCGGCCCGGCGTGCGATCTTCTCGATCATTGGGACCTCCTTTTCGTCACAGCAACTTCCCGAGTGGGCCCAGGTCCAGGTTGAGGTCCTCCGGCGCGAGGCCGAAGTGCTCCCGCAGCTCGGTCATGCGCCGCTCGAGCTGCATGAACGTCTCGCCCATCCGCTCGATCTCGTCGTCGGTCAACGACCCCGACTCCATCCGGCGTATCGCCTGGCGTTCCATGAGCTGGCGGAGCAGCTCGACGATCGTGAGCACGAGCTGCGCGAGCCCGCGCTCGGCGTTCGAAGGGTCGGCATGGATGCGGACCCGTTCGAGGTCGCCGACGACCTCCGCGAGGGCCGGGACGGGCGAGCTCATCGGCCCTCCAGCGTCTCGACGGACGCGAGCAACAAGCTGAGGTCGAGCTTGACGAGCTCGACGTCCGCGACGGCGAGCACGACCTGACCCCGGACCACGGCCCCCTTGTCGACGATCCGGTCGACGAGGTCCAGCAACGTCACCTGGCGCTGGAGGTCGGCGCTCACGGACGCGGCCCCCCTACGTCGGCGCTCGTGAAGCTGTACGGCGGCCACGGCCCGGTGACCTCGAAGGCGAACGCGCCCTCGTGCCGGCGTTGCAGCTCCTCGACCTTGCGCATGAACTCGTCGCGCCCGGCCTCGTCCACGAGGTAGGCGCCGTTGAGGATCTCCTCGCCGCGCGGCGGGGCCGCCACCGACTCGGATGCGACGGCCGCCAGCGCCGCGTGGGCTTCGGCGGCGATCTCCGCCGCCGCCTCCGCGGCGCGCGCATCGGCTTCCAGCCGCGCCTTCTTCTGCATCAGGTAGCCGCGTCCGGAGTCCGGCTCGGGCGACGAACCCACGAGCGCGCTCACGAGCCGCGATCGGTCGCAGTGGACCTTGACGCCCCACTCGGTCCGGGCTTCGACGCGGGTCAGCGCCTCGCGCAACGCGTCGGCGTGCTCGGTGAGCATCTTCTGCAGGCTCTCGGTCGACGAGAAGATCGATCCGAACCTCATCGGCACGACGGTCGCGTGCGCCAGCACGCCTTCGACCACGGCCTCGTGGCCCCGCACCTTCAGCTCCAGCCATTCGGGCGTCGCGGCGTTGCGTTCGAGCGCCGCTCCCTCGTACTCGGAGACGTCGATGCCGCTCACGATCGCGGACAGGCCGTCGACGTCGAAGAGGACCGGCGGGCCGTCGCCGACGCCGTGCTCCCGGAGCGGGCCCGGAACGGAGCCCGTGGCGACGATTCCGTAGACGTACAGCCCGGGAGTCATCGTTCCTCCGGCGGCTTCGCGAGCTGCGCGAGTGCGTTCTCGATCCGGTCGAGCCGCTCCTCGAGCGCCCCGCCCTTGCCGTTGCCGTTGCCCTCGGGAAGCTCGGAGCCGGCCTTGCCCGACAGGAACGGGTCGCTCTCCCACCAGTCGATCCCCATCTTCTTGGCGGTGTCGGCCGACGCGATCAGGAGGCGCAGCTTGATCGTCAGGAGCTCGATGTCGAGGAGGTTGATCGCGACGTCGCCGGCGACGACGATCCCCTTGTCGAGGACGCGCTCGAGGATGTCGGCGAGGTCGCCGCCGCCGGCGGATGCTGGGGGCCGCGCTCCGGGCTGGTTCTGCAGCTGCATCGGCTACTCCTCGTCCGTCTGGTTGCGGGTGTAGCGGCGGCGCCGTTCCATGTCGACCAGGCCCCCGTCGTCGTCGAGGCAGACCTCGTACGTCGCGATGAGGTCCGTGGAGGACGGGATCCGTGCGAGCTCGACCACGTCCAGCGAGACGGCCCACCCACCGTCCGAGCGGTTGATCCCCGAGATGCCTTCGACCTGCTTCCCGGTCAGCTCGACGACGACGTCACGGGCTGCGCGGATCGCCTCTCCGGCAGAAAGGCGTTCGCTCACGAGACACCTCCCCGTTGCTGCAATGCGACGAGCTGCGAGAAGACGGCGTCCTCGATGCGGTCGAGGTCTTCCGCCGAGATCTCGCCGCGGCGGTGGGCGTCCTCGGCCTCACGCAGCCTCGCCCGCAGGGTCTGCGGGTCGTTCAGCTCCTTGCTCGCGACGTCGGCCAGCACCTGCGCAACCCACAGCACGCCGCGCACTGGCGCCAGTGGGAGCAGGAGGACGTTCGAGAAGAGGCCCATCAGGCCACCACCAGCGCCGACGCGTCGACGAAGCTGTAGGGCGGGAGCGGCCCGACGCACCGCAGGGTCGCGCGGCCCCCGAGCGAAGCGAGGGCCGTGTCGGCGGCGGAGTCGAACCGATCGAGGCCATCCCGGGGGACCAGGAACGACGCGCGCAGCAGGCCAAACTCTCCGGGAGCCTCGCCGAGCGAGACGTCGCGCGCGGCCTTCGACAGAGCGTCGACGAGAGCCCGTGCGTCCGCGTACCTCTTGTTCTCGAGCGTGGCCGCGAAGCGCCGTCCCAGCTCGATCTTGGTCTCGACGTCGCCGCGCTCACGGGCACGTGCCTGGAGCTTGCGGACCGAGCGGTCGGACTCCGCGATGTCCCGTGCGATCGCGTCCTGCTCGTAGTCGGCGCGGACCTGGACCTCCGCCATCCCTCCGACGGAGTCGAGCATCGCGACGAGCGCGTCGTGGTTCGGGCGCAGGAAGGTCTCGGCGAGCTCGCCCTGCGACACGAACGCGGTACCGAACGCCATCGGCAGGACGTCGGCCGACGCGAACGCGTGCTGGAGGACCTCCGAGTGGGCGAGCAGGTCGCCGCGGCCGGCCTCGTACGACGAGGACGGCAGGTCGGTGACGACCGCCGCGAGCGAGCCGTCCTCCAGGAGGCGGACGGAGCCGCCGGCGACGCCGCGCGGGGCGCCGCCCGGCAACGTCGCGTCGGAGCGGACGATCCCGTAGACGTAGAGAGGGGTCTCGGGCATCGCCTAGGACCTCGCCTCTTCGTGCTCGCGCTCTTCCTTGCCCCCACCGGGGAGCTTCTCGCGGATCCCTTCGAGCGCGCCCTTCGTGACGTGCTTCGCGCCCTTCTCCTTCGACCCGGACACGAGGTCCCCGAGCGTCTGCGAGTTGTTCGCCTGCACCAGGTCGAGACGGTTGACCGCTTCCGCAAAGCGCAGGTACGTGTCGACGCTGGCGACCACGATCCTGGCGTCGATGGTGAGCAGCTCGATGCCGACGAGCGAGACGCGCACGAACGCGTCGATCACCAGACCCTTGTCGAGGAGCACCTCGAGGACGTCGGCAAGGCCGCTCGGCCCGCCCCGGCTCATCCCCTGTTGCGCGGCGTACCGCTGTGCCATCGCCATCTACTTCACCCCCCGCGTGCCGCGGATCGACGCGTAGAGCGCGCTGAGGCCTAGGAAGCCGTAGGCGGCACGGCCCGGCACGGACTTCTTCTTCGCGACTGCCTGGACGAGGTCGAAGTTGAAGAGGCTGACCGAGACCCAGTTGGCGAAGCCGAGCAACAGCGCGGCCGCGGTCACCGAGTCGACCTTGTTGGGTTTCTTCGAGCTGAGCGCCTTGCGTGCTCCGGAACCTGCGTCGTCGAGCACTCCTCGCGCCCGGTCGAGTCCCTTCTTGCGTCCGAACATCACGGCTCCTTCCCTAGAAGACCTGTCCTCGCTCCTTGATGCGCGTGAGGATCCCCTTGTCGTCGTCCGCGTCGTCGTCTCCCTCGGCGCGCCGCTCGTCGTCCTTCTCCGGCTCGTCTTCGTGCTCCGGCTCGGGCTCGTCTTCGCGTTCGGCTTCGGGCTCGCCGCGCGACGGCCGCGACTTCAGGGCGCGGGAGCCGCCGCCGCCGGAGGTCAGGTCGCCGAGCGATTGCGAGTTGCCGGCCTGCAGAAGGTCGAGACGGTTGACTGCCTCTGCGAAGCGCAGGTAGGTGTCGACGCTCGCGACGACGATGCGGGCGTCGATCGTCAGCAGCTCGATCCCGACCACCGAGACGCGCACGAAGGCGTCGATGACGAGGCCCTTGTCGAGGAGCACCTCGAGGACGTCGGCGAGCCCGCTCGGCCCCCCGCGGCCCGAGCTCTGCTGGGCCAGGTGGGTCTGTTGGAGCCGTGTCGCTGCGGTTGCGGCCATCCGTGAGTCCCCCTTAGGTCCGGCGGCTTCACCCTGGATACCCGCTCCGTAGCCGTGCAAACACGTTACGTAGCTGGAAAATCACGCCATGTGTTTGGGTGGTTTCGGAGCGTCACCGGCGGGTACGCAGCGTCACAGATTGGATGCGCGACGCATCTACAGGAAGGGGGACCGAATGCCGTCCGAGACCCGAGACCGAGCGATGCAGTTCGTCGACCTCATGCTCGAGCGCGTCGAGATCACGAAGTACCCGAGCAAGGACCTCATGGACCGGATCGAGCGGACGCTCGTGCTGTTCTGGGAAGAGGAGCAGGCCGAAGGCCGTTAACAGCCCTTCGGGTCAGGCGCCGGACGCGGCCTCTTTGTCGTCGACCGCCAGGATCAGCTCGCTCTCGCCGCCTGCGCGCTTCGCGACGTAGGCCGACGAGATCGCGACGCC
>DASQDO010000130.1:0-3325 GCA_035634135.1 Actinomycetota bacterium | reverse complement strand
CGCGTTCCGGGCTGGGCCTGGATCGTCGTCGCGAACGTCATGGTCTCGGGGAACTGACCGCCCGGAGGCACGTCCACGCCGAACACCGTCCCCGAATAGACGAGCTCGTTGCCGTCGTACTCGCACGCGGTCTCGCCCGAGCCGCCGCACGTCGCATCCGAAGGCGTGTCGATGTTGTGGAAGTTGTCGATCAGCTCGCCGGCCTCGTCGTCCTGCGCGACCGGCGTGTACTGACCGGTGGGTGAGTACCAGTTCTCGTCGAGCCAGTCCTGCGCGCTCTCGTCCTCCGGCAGCAGCCCCGCCGAGTGCCCGTTGTGGAGGTCGAACGTCACGGTGTCCCCGCGGTGGACCCTGATCGTGTACGGCGCGAGGAACCTCAGCGACTCGCCCGGGACGTCGTCCAACGGCGCGGCCACCTGGATCGTGAGGTTCCCGCCGTGGTTGGCGAAGGCGTTGCCGCCGGGCACGGCCGTCGCCGCGAGCAGCCCGGCTGCGAGGAACAAAGATGCGCGCTTGCGCAAGGGGGACTCCCTTCGAAGGTCAACTGGACCGGGCGATTGTCCCATCCGTGACCGCCGATAGGGGCCATTTCCGATTTGTCCGGAACGCGCAAGTCGGGCGGTGGCGCTACCTCGCGAAGGTGAAGGCGACGGTTCCGGCGGTCGGCACGCTGACGTCAGAGCATCCTTCGCCCGAGTAGACGTGCACGTGGACCGGCTTCCGGCTGACGAGCGTCAACGGCGCCTCGGTCTGCCCGCAGAAGGCCCCGAGCTCATCGTCGCCTTGGTGCGCCACACCTGCGATCGGCCGGCCGGAGTCGTCCTCCAGCGTTATCGACACCGTCTTCTCGCGCGCCATGGGCGCCGCCTCGGGCATCTCGCCGGCGGCGACGTCCACCGACACGTCCTCCGACAGATGCGCTCCGGACGCTCGCTCGTAAGCGACGGTCTCGGTACGAGTCCGGGGAGCGCCGGCCGCGGGCGCGACCGCGACGACCGTCACGACCGCTGCGAGAGCCAGGCCCAGGTTCGTTCGCTTCACGACAACCTCCTCGCGTCGAATGTCTGTACCTCGTCTACGCCGGGTCCGCACCGCCGTAACGAGGTCCCGCCGCCGGTGACGCGGTCGCGTCGTCTCACCGCCACGCGGGTGATGGCGGACGCGCGCTCCTCTCGGCGCGCGAGATCTAACGCTCGGCCCGGTACACGACCTCTTTGCCGCCGTGCGAGATCGTCAGGCGGTCGCCCTCGACGGACACGCTGAAGTCCCCCGACGAGACGTCGACGTCGACTTGGGTGCGGGGTTCGCGCGGACAGTCCGCTACGCGCCGCGCCTCGGGCATGTAGATCCGGCCCGCCATCACGTCCCACGTCCCCTTCAGCACGTCGCACCCGTACGAGATGCGGAACGTGCGGTCGCTCGACAGGAGAAGCGTGTGGTCACCCGACACCCAGGTGCGGTCGACGACGGCGTCGAGGTCGGGTTCGGGAAGCCGTTCGAACACGAGCTCCGAGCCGGGGCCCGTCAGATGGAGCGTCGTCTCGTCCGCATGTATCTCGTCGATCTCGACCAGCGCCGCGAAGTATCGGGTCTCTGCCTCGTCGAGCTCCTCCGTGGCGCACCCGGCTTGGTCGGCGCCGAACCCCTCGGCGTGGAACGCGGTGCCGTCGATCTTGAAGCCCCCGCCGTAGCCGTTGCAGGTAGCGCGCCCGCCGGCCTGCCTCTCCGTGAGGACGAGCGTGATGGCGTAGTCCGGGTCGATGGGGATGGGCCCTACCGGGCTCGTGCCGGAGACCAACGTCCAGTCGCCTTCGTACGGCATCCCGGGCTCGGGCGAATGCACCGGACGGCGCGTCGGGGCGGGCGATTCACTCGCAGAGGGCGGCGCGGAGCGACCCGCTTCGCTCTCGGGCGACGAGTCGCACGCGACCGTCCCCAGCGCGACGAGCAGACAGGCGAGGGCGGATCTCATGGGCGTTTCCCCCTTGGCGACGCTGCGATCCTGCCGGACAATCCCCGGGGCGGCATCACGGAGGGAGGTCCGATGACGCGAGCAGTCGGCGCGGCGCTCGTGCTGGCGCTGCTGTCTTCGTCCGCGGTCGCCGCCGGCGATCCCGTGATCGGGTACTGGACCGACACCAACGTCATCATCGCGGATGCGGAGGGCGAACAGGTCCGTGAGCTCCCGGACTTCCGGCGCTTCTCGTTCTCGGGGTCGTTGCTCGCCGGGGATGTCCAGGGCAAGCGCGCGGTCGGTTACGACCTCGGGTCCGGCGACCGCACCTTCACGATCGCCCACGCGAGCAATCCCGTCGTCGCCGCTGCGCGCGACGTCGTCGCGTTCCTCCCGACGTTCCGGCGGGACGAGTACGCGCGGTCGGTCTGGATGCGAACGGCCCGCGGGCAGGTCCGGAAGGTCGCCCAGTTCCGAGCGCCCGGCGTCGACGGGATCCGGCACGGGATGGGTGGAGACGGCGCGCCACTCGAGGTCGCGTTCGACGATCGGGGCCGCTACCTCGCGATCGTGTTCGGCCTCGAGCCGTTGCGCTCGTTCGACGTCTGGGTCGTCGACACGAAGACACGGGCGGCGGCGCGGATGACCCGAGGGGAGAACTCGCACAACCCGTCGCTGTCGCCCGGCGGCGAGCAGCTGGCCGTCCGCGTCGAGCGCCCCGAGAGCTGCCCCGACCCGGTGTACGGCGAGATCCTCATCGGCAAGATCAGGGTGATCGAGCGCACGACCCGCACGGCACGCGACCTGACGGCATTCGACTGCGACCTCTTCTACGACACGCCTCGCTGGATCGACGACGAGACGCTCGTCGCTGTGCGCGTCACGAAGGATCCCGAAGAGACGTACGGCTACGATCTCGACCTGGTCCGGATCGACGCGTCCTCGGGGGAGGTCACCGAGCTCCTCACGGCGGGCAACCCGTGTTGCATCACGGCCTCGCCTAGCCTCGGGAAGGTCGCGTACGGCTTCAGCGACCGGGCAGGGTTCGCCGTCCTCGAGGTCGCGACGGGCGAGGTCGTCGAGTTCGACGCGGGGGCGTATGTGCCGCACCTGGCCGGAGAGGGCCGCTCCTAACTACGTCACAGTCCTGCCGCAGGGGCGTCGCCGCGCCCCGGCGAAGACTTCCGACGCATGCACACACGACCCGGCAGGAGAGAGCGCGCCCTCGTGGCGCTCGTCGTCGCGCTCGCCTGCGCCGGCGCGGGCGCGCATGCCGCGGCGGCACCCCCTCCCCGGCTGCTCCCGGACCTCGTCCCGCAGTCGCCGTACGAGGTGGTAGGCCCGACGACCGGGTTCTCGCTCGGGCTGGGC
>DASQDO010000129.1:0-3355 GCA_035634135.1 Actinomycetota bacterium | reverse complement strand
CCGGCTCCGCCGTGGCAGGGGTTTCCCGCGTCCCGGCTTCGGCGACGTCGTCGGGGCGGCCCGACACGTACATCGTCCCGGCGAGAGCGAGTCCCAGCGACGCGATCAGGAGCGCCGGGACGAGCCACCGCTTCTTCACCGGCGTCTCGTATTCGTAGTCGTCCTCGTAGGCAGTGGCTTCGAGCGCGGCCGGCGCGACTGCGGGAATCCACGCAGTGGACGTGGCGTTGGCGTTCTCCAGAGTGGCCGCCAGCGCGTCGCCGTCGGGGGGCCGGGCCGCCGGGTCCTTGGCGAGACACGACAGGACGAGGTCGTCGAGGTGCGCGGGCAGGCCCTCGACGCGTGCGCTCGGCGGGACGGGAGGCTGCTCGACGTGGGCGATCGCGATCGCGGTGACGTTGTCGGCGTCGAACGGCGGCGCTCCCGTCAGCAGCTCGTAGAGCACCGCGCCCAGCGAGTACACGTCGGACGCCGGTGTGACGGCGCGGCCCGAGGCCTGCTCGGGCGAGACGTAGTGCGGTGACCCGATCGCGGTACCGGTCGCGGTCAGGTTCTCGGACGGCGCCGACGACGCGATGCCGAAGTCGGCGAGCTTCGGCTCGCCGGTCTCGTCGAGCAGGATGTTCGCCGGCTTGACGTCTCGGTGGACGAGCCCCGCCCGGTGCGCGGCCCCCGCTCCGCGGGCGGCCGCTGCGACGATCTCGGCGGCCCTTCCCGGCAGCATCGGCTCGCCCGTCAGGTCCGCCAGTGAGCCCCCGGGGGCGCACTCCATCACGAGGTAGGGGCGGTCCTCGAAGTCGCCGAAGTCGAGGACCGAGACGACGTTCGGGTGCGAGATGCGGGCGACGGCCTGCGCCTCGGAGAAGAACCGGACGAGGAACTCGGGGTCGTGGCAGAGGTTCGCCGCCATGAACTTCACGGCGACCTTGCGCTCGAGCCGCTCGTCGCGGGCGAGCCACACCTCGGCCATGCCGCCGCGCCCGAGTGGCTCGATCAGCTCGTAGCGCCCCTGGACGCGTTCTCCCGCCTTCACGGAAGGTGATCTTTCCCAGGCCGCCTGCTCTGGAAACGCTACGTCGCCGAAGCGTCCCTATATGTAGTGGGCAAGAGGTGGCCCGTGAGGTTGGGAGGCAACCTCACGGGCCACGATCCCGCTAGAGCCTGATGCGGCAGGCGTAGCCGAAGTCGGCCAGCGGAGTCCCCGTTGCCGGAGCTACCGCGCGCCAATCGGCCCGGATCGGCGCCCGCACCGTCGGCGCTACCCGGAACGCACAGCGGCGTCCGGTGCAGGCCTTCCCCGAGGCCGACAGGGGGCCGGTCGACGGCCGGTCGAACTCGAGGACGTCGATGCCGTGCGTCGCGTCGAGGACGTAGAGGACGCGGCCGCTCTTGTCGGTCGGCGGGAAGTACGCGGCCCACGTCATCGCGCTCGGCGGGACGAAGTAGCCGACCTGCCTGACCGCGCCGGCCTTGCTCACGTCGAGGAGCCGGAGCCCCTGCTCGTACCAGCCCTGCGCGACGACGTTTTTCCGGACGTCGAAGTAGTGGGCCGAGCACATCGCTGCGGCGTTCGCGGTGTCTGCGAGCAGCTCGGTCTCCCAGGAGTCCATCAGCGTCATGTCCTCGCCGCTCGGCGTGCCGTTCGCGCGCAGCGGCAGCTTCCACGTCTCGAACGAACCGGCGCCGCGGCAACCGGGCCGCGTGTAGTCCTCCTCGGTCACGTACACGACGCCCTTCTTTACGCGCATCGAGTTGTGGAGGACGTAGTCGTTGGGCTTGGAGCCGTCGCCGAGCCCGAGCTCTTCGAGGTACGTGCTGTTGCCGGTCGGGTCGGTCTTGACGGCGACCTGACCGAGACCGTTGCCGTCGTAGTTAGCCGGGAGCCGGTACGCGACCGCGCCGCCGAAGCCGACGACCCACGCGAGGCCCTGCTTGTCGACCTGGACGTCGTGCGTCGCGATCTCTCCGCCGGCCGGCGTCTCGAACGTGCCCATGTCGACCGGAGCGGCGGGGTCGCGCAAGTCGATGACCTTGATCGCCGCTCCGTCGGTGACCCACGCGAACTTGCACTCGAGGATGCAGCTCGCGGTGTGGCCCGGCCCCCCTTCGACCGGGTTGCCGCCCATCGGGAACGGCGTGAGGATCGCGGGGGCCGCCGGGTCGGAGACGTCGATCACGTACAGGATGCCGGTGCTCTCCGCGGCGTCGTTGCTGATCAGCAGGATGTCGCCGCCGAGGTCTACGTCTTCGTTCTCGAAGTGGGGGAGCGGGAGGCGCCCGACCTCTTTCGGGGCACGGGCGTCCGAGACGTCGTAGATCGTCAGCCCGGTCGTCGACGTCGCGTACATGAGGCCGTCGCGGAAGCGCGCGCCGATGATCCCCGGGTTCGGCAATGCGGTCAGAAGCTCGACGTTGTCCGACATGAGCGCGGCCTCCGGTGCCTGCGCGCGGTCGGGCGCCGCCGATGCAGCCGGTACCGCGCCGAGGACGATCCCGGTCAGAAGGGACATAAGTAGCGCGAAGGGTCGCCGCATAGCAGTCCTCCGAAGTCGTCCGTAGGTGGGGCTTTCCACGCTAAGGGGGCGCCTTCATCGCGTCTACGGGGTTCCACGGAATAGGCTGGAACCTGCCAACCGACCCCCCCGGAGGTTTGTCAATGTCGATAGACCCCAGGAACCTCCCCGAGATGCCCTCGCTGATGATCGCGGGCCCGGGTGAGCTCCACGAAGAAGAGCTGAAGGTTCTCGGCTCGCAGGTGATCGCGCACTACGGCGACGTCTGGACGGGCCTGCACAACGACGCGGTCGCCGCGGTCGGCGAGCTCGTCGGCGCGGCCGACGCGCCCTACGTCGTCCCCGGCACGGGGACGACGTGCCGCGACGCGGCGGTGTTCAACGTCTTCGAGCCCGGACAGCGCGTCGTCGTCGCGCACACCGGGTTCTTCGGGAACCGTCTGTTGGAGATCGCGCGCCAGCATCGTCTCGAGGTGACCGAGGTCCCGGTCGACGTCGGTGCGCCGGTCAACCCCGGGCGTGTCGCAGACGTGGTCGACGGCGCTGACGGCGTCCTTTTGTGTCACGTCGACACGGCGACCGGCGTCCGTCATCCGATCGCCGAGGTCGCTGCGGTCGCGAACGGTGCGGGGGCCGCGAGCGTGGTCGACGGGATCGCCTCGGTCGGCGGCGACCTGGTTGACGTCGACGGGATGGGACTGGCCGCGCTCGTGACGGGTTCGCAGAAGGGGCTCGAGGCCCCGCCGGGGCTCGGGATCCTGGCGTTGGGTTCTCGGGGGCGAGAACGCGTCGAGGCGCGGAGCTCCCGTCCGGAGTCCTGGTACCTCGACCTCAAGGTCTGG
>DASQDO010000128.1:0-5932 GCA_035634135.1 Actinomycetota bacterium | reverse complement strand
TTGAGGAACCCGGCGACCTCGGCCTCGAACATCTCGGCGCTCCGCTCGAGCGTCCCCTCGGCGCGACGGCGGCGGGCCCAGCTCCAAAGCACGAGCTCGCCCCACGAGAGGTCCTTCGAACGCGGATGCCGGGCCCACAGCTTGGCCCCCGCGAGCATGTAGAGGAGCGACACGGCGAGCGTTCCGGCCCACCCCGCAGGCCCGGCCAGGGGCTCGCCCAGCACGACGCCGGCCGCCGCGACCGTCGCCCCCGGCAGGACCAGGAGCGCGAGCGTGGCGAGCAGCGAGACCGGCAGCAGCCCGGCCGTAGAGGTCGTAGCCGGGCCGTCGACCGAGCGGGGCGGAGGAGGCGCGGGCGGAGCCGCGACGCGCATGGCCATGCTTTGGTTTCGGCCGCAGCGGCCGGAACCTATAGAAGCTTCTTGGAAATCACTGGAAGTCAAACCATCATCGTTCGTGCCCGAGGCTCGTGGTCAACGTGGTCGCGGTGGTCGCGGTGGTTGGACCTCCAACCACACGTACCAGACGAACCACACGCACCAGAGCCTCCGGACGGACATACGATCGCCCGGTGACTCCCCTCCGGCTTCTCGGTCTCGTCTTGTCGTTCTTGCTGACCGCTTCGTGCAGCAGCGGACCGGCGACGGGGGCGGGGGCCCAGGGCTCGCCCTCGGTCTCGCCGTCGGGGACTCCGTCGCCGTCGCCGTCGGAGTCGCCCTCGCCGGAGCCCGAACCGGAGCCGGAGCCGTTCGTGCCCGCGGCCAACGCGCGGCTCCCCCGCCGGGCTCCCGCTCTTGCGCAGAGGCTGACGGACGTCACGCTCGCGTTGAGGACCTCGGTCGCCGAATGGGTCGAGTCCGAGGAGACGACGAAGCGGAAGCCCCCGCGGCGGGTGACCTTGCAGGCGCTGTACCAGCAGCGGGCGTACCGGCTGCTCTCGCGGCGGCCGCGCCTCGCCGGCCGGGTGATCGCACGGCTGGATCCGGGTCTCCGCCGCGAGGCCCGCGCGAACACGACCGCCGGGGCGAGGCTGCGCTCGCTGGTGACGCCGCTGAAGCCGCCGGTGCGGCTGAAGACCGGGCCCGCCGAGGCCGCCGGGGTGCTCCTGCGCTACTACCGGAGGGCCGAGCGGCGCTTCGGCGTGGAGTGGGAGGTGCTGGCCGCCGTGAACTACGTCGAGACGAAGTTCAACCGGGTCCGGTCGAGCAGCTCGGCCGGGGCTCAGGGCCCGATGCAATTCCTGCCCTCGACGTGGGAGGCGTACGGGCTCGGCGGGGACGTCCACGACCCTCGCGACGCGATCCTGGGGGCCGCGAACTACCTGCACGCATCGGGGGCGCCGGACGACTACCGGGGGGCGCTCTACGCCTACAACCACTCCGACGCGTACGTGGACGCAGTCCTCCTCTACGCGAACCGGATGAAGCGACGGCCGCTGAGCTACTACGGCTACTACTCGTGGCAGGTCTTCGTCATCACGACGAAGGGTGACGTCCGCCTGACGGGGCCGGGTCTGGACCGCGGGTAGCAAACCGACCTACTCTTGGGGCAGGGCATCTCGAGACGGAGGAGGCTGCGGTGGGACCGGATCCGGCGAAGCGGTTCATGAAGAAGAACGGCGATCGCATCCCCGGCGGCGAGCAGGTGCAGGCCGTGCTCATCGCCGAGGCCAAGGGCGGTGCTTGGCGTCGGGGCATGGCCGCGGCAGGGCCCGCGACGGCGACCATCGGCCACGACGCGAAGGAGAAGGCGAGGGCCGAGCAGACCGCCGCGTCCGCCGGAGGCGATGCGGCTCAGTGGCCGGCGGCGTCGATGTTCTGGCTCGTCCTCACCGACAAGCAGCTCCACGTGTTCGAGGGGCGCACGAACAGCTCCGACGTCGCTGGTTCGCAGAGCTACCCGCGCGAGCGGATCGCGTCGATCGACCTCGACAAGAAGCTCTTGATCTCGAAGCTGAACGTGGCCTTCCGTGACGGGTCGTCGGTCGAGCTGGACGTGGCCAAGCAGAAGACGGGACCGTTCGTCGACGCGATCCGCGCGGGGGCCTGACGGCGCGGCTCTAACATCGGAGCCGCTGCGAGAGTGGCGGAATTGGCAGACGCGCCGGCTTTAGGTGCCGGTGTCTCCGGACGTGGGGGTTCGAGTCCCCCCTCTCGCACTCCCCATAAGGTGTCGCCGTGGCCTACCTACAGGAGCTCGACGCGGCGCTGTCTTTCGCTCGGGCGGGTGGGCGGATCGCCATGCGGCACTTCCGTACGCAGCTCCGGTCGCAACAGAAGGCCGACGGCACCTGGGTCACCGAAGCGGACTGGGCGGTCGAGGCGCAGATCCGACTCCGCATCGCACGGGCGTTCCCCGAGCACAACGTCCTCGGCGAAGAGGAGGGCCTCACGGCTGCGGGCGGGGGCCCTGCCGTAGACGGCGCGCCGACGTGGATCGTCGACCCCGTCGACGGCACGAACAACTACATGGCCGGCATCCCGATCTGGGCGACGCTGGTCGCGCTCGTGGTCGGCGGCGAGACGGTCGCCGGTGTCGCGCATGCGCCCGCTCTGCAGGAGACGTACGACGCGGCGACGGAAGAAGGCGCGCGCTGCAACGGCGAGCCGATCGGCGTCGCGGACACCTCCGACCTGGGCGACGCGACTGTGCTGTTCGCAAGCGTCGGGGGATGGAAGGAGCGAGAAGGGTTCGACGAGCTCACGCGGAGAGCGCGGCGGACACGAGGGTTCGGGGACTTCTGGGGGCACTGCCTCGTCGCTCGGGGCGCGGCCCACGTCATGGTCGAGCCGGAGCTCTCAGTGTGGGACGTCGCCGCGCTCCGGCCGATCGTCGCCGAGGCGGGCGGGCGGCTGACCGGGCTCGACGGAGGGCCGTGGGAGTCCGGCGCCTGCATAACCACGAACGGCCCCCTGCACGACGAGGTCCTCGCGCTGCTTCAGGGATAGAGGCGGACGCGCTCCCACCCGTCGTCGCTGCACGAGTACAGGAAGCGGTCGTGCAAGCGGTTCGGCCGGCCCTGCCAGAGCTCGATCGACTCGGGCCGCACGAGCCAGCCGCCCCAGTGCGGGGGCCGCGGCACCTCGCCCGACGTGTACTGCTGTTCGAGTCGCGCGACGCGCTCCTCCAGCTCGGCGCGCGACGCGAGCGGCGCGCTCTGCCGCGACGCCCATGCCCCGAGACGGCTCTCGAGAGGCCGCGACGCGAAGTACTCGTCGGACTCCTCGGCGGGCACGCGCTCGACGCGGCCCTCGACGCGCACCTGTCTCTCGAGGCGCGCCCAGTAGAAGACCAATGCCGCATGCGGGTTCGCCGACAGCTCCCGGGCCTTGCGGCTCTCGTAGTTCGTGTAGAAGACGAAGCCGTCGTGGTCGAAGCCCTTGAGCAAGACCATGCGGGCCGACGGGCGCCCCTCGGGCGTCGCCGTCGCGAGCGTCATCGTGTTCGGGAGCATCAAGCCTTCGGCGAGAGCCTCCTCCAGCCACTTGCCGAACTGCACGATCGGGTCGGGGTCGAGGTCCTCGATCTCGAGCGGTTGCACGACGTGGTCGCGTCGCAGGTGCGCGATGGACTCGCTGACGCGCTCGAGGTCGCTCATCGGCCGAGCATGGCCGCGAGCGCGCGGAAGGCGCGGCCCCGGTGGCTGAACCTCAGCTTCTCGTCGAGCGGGATCTCGCCCATCGTCCTCGTCGCGCACTCGGGGATCACGTGCGGGTCGTAGCCGAAGCCGAGCGTCCCTCGTCCCTCCAGCACCACCGTCCCCTCGCACGAGCCCGACGCCACGAGCTCGCGGCCGTCGGGCGCGACGAAGACCGCGACGCAGCGGTAGCGGCAGGACCTGTCGTCTTCGGGCGTGCCGGCCAGGGCGTCGACGAGCTTCTCGTTGTTCGCCTCGTCGGTCGCGTCGTCTCCCGCGTAGCGAGCCGAGAAGACACCGGGCGCGCCCCCGAGCGCGTCGACCTCCAGGCCCGAGTCGTCCGCGACGGCCGGGAGACCGGTGGCCGCCACGACCGCCCGCGCCTTCGCGAGCGCGTTGTCCTCGAACGTGTCGTACGGCTCCGCCAGCTCGAGGTCCGGCGCGACGTCGTCGAGGGGCACGAGCTCGAGGTCCGGCAGCAGCAGCGCGACCTGTTCCGCCTTGTGGCGGTTGCGCGAGGCGAGCACGGCCTTCACTCGGCGGCCGGGGCTCCCAGCGCGCGCTGCTGGTGCGCGGTCAGCTGCGCGATGCCGTCGGTCGCGAGGTCGAGCAGACGGTCTAGCTCGGAACGTTCGAACGCGCCCTGCTCGGCCGTGCCCTGAACCTCGACGAGCTTGCCGGCCCCCGTCATCACGACGTTCATGTCGACCTGCGCGGTGGAGTCCTCGACGTAGTTCAGGTCGAGGCACGGCGTCCCGCCGACGATCCCGACGCTCACGGCCGAGACCGAGTCCAGCAGCGGTGACTTCGAGACCAACTCCTTCTCCTCCAACCCCCGGAACGCTTCCGCCAGCGCGACGAACGCACCTGTGATCGAGGCCGTCCTCGTGCCGCCGTCGGCTCTCAAGACGTCGCAGTCCACCCAGACCGTCCGCTCGCCGAGCGCGTCCATGTCTACGACCGCGCGCAGCGAACGACCGATCAGCCTCTGGATCTCCTGCGTCCTGCCGTCGGGCCTGCCCTTCTCGACGTCACGGCGCCGGCGGGTCGTCGTCGCGCGCGGGAGCATCCCGTACTCGGCGGTCACCCAGCCCTTGCCCTGCCCCTGCATCCAGCGCGGGACCGAGCCCTCGACGGACGCGGTGCAGATCACCTTCGTCTCGCCCATCTCGACGAGGCACGAGCCTTCGGCGTACGGCATGAAGCCGAGCGTCATAGCGACGGGCCGGAGCTCGCCGGGCGCGCGCCCGTCCGCGCGCGTCACCGCCCGACCTCGTGCGAGTCCCCGTCGGCGGCGAGCTGCACCGACGGCCCGTCCACCGCGGCCTGCGCCTCCGCGAGCGACAGCCCCAGGTCCCTCTCGACCGGGAGGTGCGTGAGCACCAGCCTCTCGACTCCTGCGCCGGTCGCGATCCGTGCTGCTTGTGATGCCCTCAGGTGACCCTCCCAGATGTCGTCGGAATCCTGGTTCGACGCCTCGCACACGAACAGCCCGGCGCCGCCGGCGAGTGCCTCGAAGTCGGCCTCCTCACCGGAGTCGGCAGAGTACGCGAGGACGCCGTCGGCGGTCTCCACCCGCACGCCGACGGTCTCGGGCGGATGAGCCATCGAGACGAAGCGGATCGTCGCGCCGGCGACCTCGATCGAGTCGCCTCCGGCGACGACGTGCGGCTCGAACGCGTCGTGGAGGTCGTCATAAGCGGACATCGACTCGATCGTCTGAGCGGGCGCCCACAACGGGATCTCCGGGAGCCGCCCCTTCGGCCCGTAGAGGAGCGCGTGCTGCAGCTGGTAGACATCGGTCACGTGGTCCGGGTGGCGGTGGGTGAGGATCACGCCGTCGACCTCGTCGAACGCACACTGGCCGAGCAGGTTCCGCCACGTCCCGGCCCCCGCGTCGAGCCACAGCCTGTGTCCGTCGATCTCGAGCAGGTAGCCGGAGCTCGCGCGGTGCGCGGTCGCAAAGCGTCCCGACGAGCCGAGGATCGTGATCCTGGTCGTCACCGGTCTCCCCAGGGACGGTGCTCGGCGTTGCGGAACTCCGGGCCGAGGAAGCGGCGGCCGAGCTCGCTCGAGATGCCTTCGGGGCTCGACACGATGAAGCGGTGCTCGCCGAGGTCGACGGTGTCCTTCAGCAGGTCGTCGTCGCGGAGCTTCGCGTAGACGTCGGCGGCCGTCGCGTCGGCGCTCGAGACCAGGACGACCTCCTCCCCCATGACGTAGCGGATCATCCCCGAGAGCAACGGATAGTGCGTGCAGCCGAGGATCAGCGTGTCGATCCCCTCTTCCTTCAGA
>DASQDO010000127.1:0-1673 GCA_035634135.1 Actinomycetota bacterium | reverse complement strand
GACTCCGTCGCGATGGAGGTGACGAGCCACGCGCTCGCGCTCCACCGCGTCGAGGGTCTCTGCTTCGCGGCCGCAGCGTTCACGAACCTCACCCAAGACCACCTCGACTTCCACGACTCGATGGAGGACTATTTCGAGGCCAAGCGGTCGCTGTTCGTCGCGGGGCGCCTCGAGCGCGGGGCCGCCAACGTCGACGAGGTGTACGGCCGGCGCCTCATGGAGGTCGCAGAGGTGCCGTGCGTCGGCTTCGGCCTCGCGCCCGAAGCCGGGGTGCGTGCCGTCGACGTCGAGCTCGGGCCCGCCGGCAGCAAGTTCCGCATCGTCACGCCGGTCGGCGAGATCGCCGTCGAGTCGTCGCTCGCGGGCTCGTTCAACGTCTCGAACTGCCTCGCGGCCGCGGCGACGTGCCTCCAGGCCGGGATCGGGCTCGGCGCCGTCGAAGCCGGTCTCAACTCGGGGACGTCCGTCCCGGGTCGCTTCGAGTCCGTCGACGCGGGTCAGGACTTCTCGGTCGTCGTCGACTACGCGCACACGCCGGACTCCTTGGACAACGTCCTGCGCGCGGCGCGGGGGCTCGCCGAGAGGAGCGGGGGCCGCGTGATCGCCCTGTTCGGCTGCGGTGGGGACAGGGACCGCGGGAAGCGCCCGTTGATGGGCGCGGTCGCGGCGCGGCTCGCCGACTTCGTCGTCGTCACGTCCGACAACCCGCGCAGCGAGGAGCCTCAGGCGATCGTCGACGAGATCCTCGAGGGCGTCATGGCGGAGCGGGCGGACGGCCCCGACGCCGTGGACGTCGACCGCCGCGCGGCGATAGCGACCGCGGTGCGCGAGGCCAAGCCGGGCGACGTCGTCGTGATCGCAGGGAAAGGCCACGAGACCGGGCAGCAGTTCCGCGACCACACGATCCCGTTCGACGACCGGATCGTCGCACGCGAGATCCTGGAGCAACTCGCGTGACAAACATCATGCTCGCCGGGCTCGTCGGCCTCGTCGTGTCGTTGTTCTTCACCCCGCTCGCCGTGAAGCGCTTCCGCCGGCGCGGCTGGGGCCAGCTGATCCGCGAGGAGGGGCCGAAGGCCCACTACGAGAAGCGCGGCACGCCGACGATGGGCGGGCTCGTGATCCTCGGCGGGACGATCGCCGGGTACGTCCTCGGCCACTTCGGGAGCGGCGGGTTCTCTCCGTTCGAGGACTCCGGGTTGCTGGCGATAGGGACGATCGCGGCCCTCGCGGGCCTCGGCTTCCTCGATGACTTCATCAAGATCCGCAAGTCGCGTTCGCTCGGGCTGCAGAAGCGGGCGAAGTTCCTCGGGCAGCTGATCATCGCCGCGGTCTTCGGCGTGCTCGCCGTCGAGGTCGTGGGTATCGGCACCGACCTCTCGTTCTTCCGCTCGACTGCGCTCGACCTCGAGGTCTTCTTCTACGTCTGGGTCTTCTTGATGATCGCCGCGGCCTCGAACGGCGTGAACCTGACGGACGGTCTCGACGGTCTCGCGGTCGGGTCCGCGGCGCAGGTGCTCGCCGCGTTCGTCGTCATCGGGTTCTGGCAGTTCCGGCACCAGATCTTCTACGACATCGGCGAGACGGGGTCCGACCCCTTCGAGCTCGCGATCGTCGCAGCCGCGATGTTCGGCGCGTGCGCGGGCTTCTTGTGGTGGAACACGGCCCCGGCC
>DASQDO010000126.1:0-4615 GCA_035634135.1 Actinomycetota bacterium | reverse complement strand
TTCTTGGCCTGGGCGAACTCACGGTCGGACAGGGCGCCGGACTGGTGCAGCGTGCGGAGCCGTTCGAGCTCGTCGACGAACGAGCCCGCGGCGGCGCCGGCCGGCCCCGGCTTCGGGTCGAAGCCGAACTGCTGGGACTTCGGGGGCCGAGGCTGGTGCGCCTCGCGCAGCTTCTTCACGTTCTTCTTCGTCGGGATGACGACCTTCGGCTGCGGCCTCTCGGGCGCCTTCCGGCCGAACTGGTCCAGGACCGGCTTGACGATGGCCGGCAGCGGGAGGCCGCCCATGATCGCGAACAGGATGCCGCAGATCAGCCATCCCCAGACGAGCCCGCCGCCCGCCGGGTCGTCGATGCCGTAGTCGAGGAAGTTCCACCCGAGCGACAGGAACAGCGCGGGCCACGCGAACGCGACCAGCGTCGGGGCCTTGTGCCTGGACGTCGCCCAGAGATAGAGGCCGACGGAGATGATCCCTCCCCAGATGCCCGCGACCATCAGGAGCGGGACGCCCTCCGGGCACTCGACCCGCGGCACGTACGGCCCGCCCGACGCGCACGCCCCGCCGACGTCCATGATCGCGCGCATGCCGAGGTAGAGCAGCGTCAGACCGGCCGAGACGCCTGCAAGCGTCACGCCGACGGCGAGAGACCCGCGCACGACCTCGAGCGGAGTGCGACCGGGGGCGGCTATCGACACGTCGTCAAGGTAGCGGCCCCGGCGACGGTGAGGAAGGACCTTCGGTTACGAGGGGGGCCGGAACTTAGCGTCGAGCCCGCGGGCGATCGCACGCACTACGGCCGTGTCGCCCGAGATCCACCAGTTGTCCCGCTGCGCGGTCGCGAACGGCCAGTCGCTGATGAAGAAGTCTCGCCCCGCGTCGAACGTCACCTGCCTGAAGTAGATGTTGATCTGGACGTGGCGGCCCTCGGACTGGCAGCTCCCGGTCGCGACGTAGTCGTCGGCGGACTGGACGTCCATCTGGGTGCAGGGGATCCCCGCGGCCCTGATCTCGCGGACGATCTGACCGATGTTGCGGGCGCCCGGGACGCGGGGGCCGAGCGGGTCGCCCGGGTCGATGTCGGGGATGTCTATGTCAGGGAAGTTCGGCGCGTCGACGGACACGTCGTCGACCGTCCGGCTGAAGAAGTCGCCGATCGAGTCGCGTCCGAGGAACCCCGCGATCCCCAGCGCGGCCGTCAGCGCGATCGAGATGATCGGGCCGGGACGGAAGCCGTGCGCGGCCAGGGGCTCGGGGACGTACGACCCGCCCTGCAGGATCGTCCCGCAGTTACCGCAGATGGGAGTCCCGACCGTCAGGCTGTGCCCGCACTTGGGGCACGAGAACGTCTGGGGCTGCGGCTCGTCCGGGTGCTCGTCGTATCGGCTCCCCCCGCCGCCCTCCACGCCGCCGCCCGGCCCGCCGATGCCTCCGCCCCCCGCCTGGCTCACGACTGCTCCAATGCGAACGTGACCTCGACGGAGGCGGGGATGTCGAGTGCCCCGGCGTCGACCTGGATGTCCGGTGCCGGCGGGGCGGCTCGCCCCGGCGCGGCGGCGGCCTGGACCGGGGCCGGGACCGGGGGAGGCACGAACTCGTGCCGCTGGTGGGTGCGCACCGCGAGCCCGGGCTCGATCACCGAGAGCACGTCACCGAGCGAGGTGCCGAGAGCGGACGCGTAGGCCGCGGCTTTCCGCCGGGCGTCCTCGGCGGCGGTCCGGAACGCTTCGACCCGGGCCGGGTTCGCGAGCGCGATCTGCCAGTAGGGCCCCCGCACCGTCGCCTCGCATTTCTCCGTGGCCTCCGCCATGAGGCGGGCGACCTTCTCGACGTCGTCGAGGCGGACCGAGACCCTGTTCACGGCGTGGTAGCCGAGGTGCTTGCGCTTCCCCGAGGACCACTCGACCTCCTCGCCGATCGAGATGCCGGAGGTCGCCCGGGCGACGGCCGGTATGCCGAGCTCCTCGAAGATGCCGCGGAGCCGGTCGCTGCGCGCCGACGCGTCCGCCATCGCCTTCTGCGGCGACTTCTCGACGGCCTTGATCTCGAGGAAGACGTGAGCCTCGTCCGGCTCGCCCGGAACGAGGGCATCGCCCCGCACCGTCACGGTCCCAGTCGCCACAGCCGCTCCCTTCTTTCCCGCGCATTGCCCGAGGCCGCCGCGCCGAGAAGTCCTCGCCTTGCTAGAGGCTACCTCCCGGCTAGGCCCTGCGCAGGCGGCGCAGCATCCCTGCGTCCAGCTGCTTCACGAAGTACCGGACCGCCCGGCCCGTGCGGACGAGGTCGTCCGGCTTCATGTTCTTCACCTTGTCCGAGTCGTCGTGGTAGTTCGGCTCGGAGCCGCTCCACCGGAACGCCGCCGTGATCCCGGCCCGCTCGAACGGACCGTTGTCGGAGCAGTCACAGGTCGTCTGGCGATCGACGCCGATGTCGCGCGCACGGGCGATCGCCGCGAAGCGGTCGGCGATCTTCGGCGGGCCGATGCCCGCGGTCGCGACGATCAGCGGCCGCCCGTCGGCGATCATGTCGACCGAGATCATCCCTGCGAGCCTGTCGCGGCCCTTCTCCTTCAGCCGGTCCACGAAGACCTGCGAGCCGACGTGGTGGAGCCCGTTCGTCCCGTATTCCTCGGAGCCGAACGCGACGAACCGAACGAACTCTGCCTTCGGCGTCCCCGCGACGATCCGCGCGACCTCGAGCACGACCGCGACACCCGACGCGTTGTCGTTCGCGCCCGGCGATCCGGCGACCGTGTCCATGTGCGCGCCGATGACGACGGGGTACCGCCGGGCGCCCGGCCACCACGCGACGACGTTGCGCGACGTGCGCCCGTCGACCGGGTACTTCTGGACGTTGACCGAGTAGCCCATCGAGCGGAACTCGGCGGCGACGTAACGGGCCGCCTTGCGCTCGCCGGTCGTCCCTCGGACTCGCACGCCGACGTGACGGGCGAGCTTCACGACGTGCGGCATCGCGCCGTCCTTCGTGAAGGGGCCGATCTCCTGGGTCTGCGCGGCCGAGTCGCCCAGCAGGGCCGGAGACGCCGGCGCCGCCGTCAGCAGGGTCAGGGCCGCGATCAGCAGGGAAACCCATCTCCCGGTCACGCAACTAGAGTAGCCCTCATGCCCGACGACAAGAGGGGACCGCTCCCTACGGGGTGGGCGCAGCGGGGGGCGAAGCTCGCCGGCCAGACCGGCAAGTCCGCGCTCCGATTCCTCGGGACGAGGGCCAGATCGTTCGCCGCGCCGGAGCGCTCGCAGGAGTTCCTCGACGGCTTCCATCAGAAGACCGCGGAGCAGCTCGTCCAGATGCTCGGCGAGATGAAGGGGGCCGCCATGAAGGTCGGCCAGCTCGCGTCGTTCTACGAGTTCTCGGCCCCCGGCGAGTACCTCGCGACGTACAAGGACGCGCTGACGATGCTGCAGAACTCGGCTCCCCCGATGGACCCTGAGGCGTCGAAGGCCGTGATCAAGGAGGAGTTCGGCAAGGGCCCCGACGAGCTGTTCGCGGAGTTCGGCGACGAAGCGATCGCCGCCGCGTCGATCGGACAGGTGCACCGCGCGCGGCTGCATTCCGGCGAAGAGGTCGCGGTCAAGGTCCAGTACCCCGGCGTCGACGAGGCCGTCCGCTCGGACCTCAAGAACATCTCGGCGATGACGAAGCTCTCGGTTGCGATCGCGCCGAACGTAGACCCGAAGGAGGTCGCGAACGAGGTCCGCGATCGCGTGATGGAAGAGCTGGACTACCGCCGCGAGGCCGCGAACCAGGCCAAGTTCGCCGAGCTCTTCGCCGGCCATCCGTACATCGTCGTGCCGCAGGTCTACCCGGAGTACTGCCGGACGCGCGTGATCGTCCAGGAGTTCGTCGAGGGCGAGCCGTTCATGAGCGCGTTCGAGTGGGACCAGGAGGATCGCGACCGTCTCGCCGAGGTCCTGTTCCGTTTCTTCTACGGAAGCTTCAACCGGTTCCTGCTGTTCTCGGCCGACCCTCACCCCGGCAACTACCTGCTGCTCCCGGACGGCAAGGTCGCGTTCCTCGACTACGGCCTCGTGCGTGCGCTCGACCCCGGCACGTTGACGGTCCTGATCGAGATCGTGCTGTCGCTGATCGACGAGGACCGCGAGCGGGGCCGCGCCGCGCTGGAGGCCGTCGGCATCCTGAACCCGAAGACGCCCGAGGTCGACGCGGTGTGGGAGCACCTGAAGATGCTCAACGCACCGGTGCTCGAGGACCGCGAGTTCCGGATCACCGCGCAGATGGTCCAGGAGATCGCCGCCGCCGGGTTCGACCCGCGCAGCAAGGCGTTCCAGACCCTGCGGAAGGTGGGCGTGCCCGGCGTCGTCATCACGGTGAACCGGATGTCGTTCGGGGTCGCGTCGTTGCTGGGCCGGCTGGAGGCGACGAACAACTGGCAGGCGATCATGCGCGAGATGTGGTTCGGCGAGGAGTCGTCGACGGACATGGGCCGTGAGGAGCAGGCCTGGCTGGCCGAGACCCACCCCGACCTGACGCCCCCGCTCGCCGACTGAGCTTCCGGGCGCTTCGGAGGTCACGTCGACTTCGTCAGAGTTACGAATGAGTAACCTTGCGGGGTGGGAGACCGTCGCGCCGAATCTCG
>DASQDO010000125.1:0-5276 GCA_035634135.1 Actinomycetota bacterium | reverse complement strand
GAGGTGTTCGAGGGCCTCTTCGGCATCGACCAGGAGACCGGGGTCACCCTCGGCCAGGACGAGTCCGGCTGATGGCGATGGAGGGGATCTTCGGCGAGGCGGTCGACCGCATAGGCGGCGAGCCCATCTCCGCGCGCATGGCGCGCAAGGCTCCGCTACGCCACCTCGACGCGACGCTGTTGCTCGTGACGCTGCTGCTGACGGGTTTCGGCGCGGTGATGATCCTGTCGGCGACGCAGCACAAGCAGGAGGCGGCGGGGCTGGACCCGACGATCTTCCTCGACCGCCAGCTCGCGTTCATCGTCGCCGCGACCGTCGTGCTGTTCGCGGTCAGCTTCTTCGACTACCGGCACTTCCGCGCGTTCGCGCCGGTCATGTACGTCGGCGTGCTCCTGGCGCTCGTCGCGGTCGCGACGCCGCTGGGACAGGAGATCCAGGGTTCTCAGCGCTGGATCGACCTCGGCTTCTTCCAGATGCAGCCGTCGGAGATGGCGAAGGTCGTCGTGATCGTCACGCTCGCCGCGTACTTCTCGATGCTCAAGGGACAGCTGCGGGCGCGCGACGTGGCGGCGGCGGTCGGGCTCGTCGCGCTGCCGTGTCTTCTGATCTACGTGCAGCCGGACCTCGGGACGATGATGGTGTTCGTCGCGCTGCTCGGGGTGATGCTGCTCGTCGGCGGGGCGAAGATCCGCCACCTGCTCGTCCTCGCGATGCTCGGGGTGGGGCTCGTCGGGTTCGTCGTGCAGGCCGGCTTGCTCGAGGACTATCAGATCCAGCGGATCACGGCGTTCCTCGACCCGAGCCCCGACGTGCAGTCCGAGGGCTACAACCTCGCCCAGTCCGAGATCGCGATCGGCTCCGGCGGCATCAGCGGCAAGGGGCTCGAGGGCAAGAACACGCAGACCTCGCTCGACTTCATCCCCGAGCAGCACACCGACTTCATCTTCACCGCGGTGGGCGAGCAGCTCGGCTTCGTCGGCTCGGCGACCCTGCTGTCCCTGTTCGCCTTCCTGCTGTGGAGGGCGTTGCGCATCGCCGCGATGTCGCGCGACCTCTTTGGCACCCTGATAGCCGCGGGCATCGCGGGGTATTGGGGGTTCCAGCTGTTCATCAACCTGGGTATGACCATGGGGATCATGCCGATCACCGGCATCCCCCTTCCCTTCATCTCTTACGGAGGTTCCAGCCTGATCACCAACTACATGGCCGTAGGCCTGCTGCTCAACGTCCACATGAGGCGGTTCCTATGAGCGACCCGTCTCCCCGCCGCCGCGAGAAGGCGACGGACCTCCCGAGCCTCGAAGAGGTGCGGGAGGCACCACAGCAACGCGAAGCACCACCGCAAGAAGCGCCACGAGAAGGAGAACGGCAGAGCGGCAACCGGCGTCGCCGTCGCCGGGGGCCGAAGCCGGACGCCCCGGCGCAGGAGACCTCGTCCGCGCCGGAGGGCGACGAAGCCGCGTCCAAGGGGTCGTCCTCGCGACGCAACCGGGGCCGCGGCCGCCGCAAGGGCCCGCGCAAGTCGTTCCCGCGCGCCGACCGCGTGATGCTCGTGCACGCGAAGCCGGGCGGCATGCAGATCGGCGTGCTCGAGGACGAGCAGATCGTCGAGCACTACGTCGCCCGCGAAGAGGACCGGTCGATCGTCGGCAACGTCTACCTCGGCCGCGTGCAGAACGTGCTGCCCGGAATGGAGGCCTCGTTCATCGACATCGGCGAGGCCCGCAACGGCGTCCTCTACGCGGGCGAGGTCGGGATCGCCGGGGACGAGGGCGACGAGATCCCGCGCATCGAGACCGTGCTCAAGAGCGGCCAATCGATCCTCGTGCAGGTCACGAAGGACCCGATGCGCGCCAAGGGCGCGCGCCTCACGGCGATCGTCTCGCTCGCAGGGCGGCACCTCGTGCTGGTCCCGAACGCGCACTCGACGGGGGTGTCGCGCCGGCTCTCCGACCGCGAGAGGACGCGGCTCCGCGACATCGTCGCCGAGATCCGTCCTGCGGAGCACGGGCTGATCGTGCGCACCGCGGCCGAAGGCGCACCGCGCGAGGACCTCGTGCGCGACCTCGAGAGGCTCGTCCAGACGTGGGAGGTCATCAGCCGGAAGGCGCAGGGCTCGAAGGCGCCGGCGCTGCTCTACGAGGAGCCCGAGCTCGAGATGCGCGTGATCCGCGACCTCTTCAACCGCGACGTGAGCCGCTGCGTCGTCGACGACCCCGGCCTGGCCGGCAAGCTCCGCGACTACGTCCGGTCGAGCTCGTCCGAGCTCGGCGACCGCATCGAGGTCTACGAGGGCTCGCTGCCGATCTTCGAGGAGTACAGGGTCGTCGAGCAGATCCGCAAGTCGCTCGACCGCAAGGTCTGGCTACCGTCCGGCGGTCACCTCGTCGTCGACCGCACCGAGGCGATGACGGTGATCGACGTCAACACCGGGAAGTTCGTCGGGAAGTCGAACCTCGAGGAGACCGTGTTCCGCACGAACAAGGAGGCGGCCGTCGAGGTCGGGCGCCAGCTCCGGCTCCGCGACATCGGCGGGATCATCGTCATCGACTTCATCGACATGGAGGACCTCGAGAACCGCGACGAGGTCATCAAGGTCTTCCGGGAGGAGCTGGGCCGCGACCGGACGCGGACGCAGGTCTTCGACATCTCCCCGCTGGGGCTCGTCCAGATGACCCGCAAGAACGTCTCGGCCGGGATCGTCGAGGCGTTCTCGGACCCCTGTCCGACCTGTGAGGGCCGCGGGATCCTCATCCACGACGTCGACTAGGGGTGGGCCGGGACATTTGGTATCCTCTGTCGGCTTCCAAATCCAAGGAGAATGACTTGTACGCCATCATCCGCGCGGGCGGTAAGCAGCACAAGGTTGCCCCCGGCGACGTAATCGAGATCGAGCGCGTGAAGGAGGGCTCGGACTCCGTCGAGTTCACGCCACTCCTCGTCGTCGACGACGCCGGCACGACGCGCTCCGACAAGGGCGACCTCTCGAGCGCCCGCGTCGTCGGCAAGGTCGTCGGCGAGGCCAAGGGCCCCAAGGTCGAGGTCAACAAGTTCAAGAACAAGACCGGCTACCGCAGGCACCGCGGACACCGGCAGAAGTACACGACGATCGAGATCGGCGACATCACCCTGAGCGGTGGCGCCGCCGCGCGGACCGCCTCGGCGGGACGCACGAAGGAAACCGAGAAGAAGGCGGCCGCACCCGCCGAGGAGGGGACCGATGGCGCATAAGAAGGGAGCATCGTCTTCCCGTAACGGGCGCGACTCCGAGGCGAAGCGGCTCGGCGTCAAGATGTTCGGCGGCCAGCAGGCGAAGCCCGGGATGATCCTCGTGCGCCAGCGCGGGACGCGCCTCCACCCCGGCCTCAACGTCGGCAAGGGCAGCGACGACACGCTGTTCGCAATGGCGCCCGGTGTCGTGACGTTCCACCGTCACCGTGGCCGGCGCGTCGTCAGCGTCATCGGCGAGTAGCGAGTCGCCCGCGACGCGGGCTTCCCTCATCACGCGATGGCTTTCGTAGACGAGGCCACGATCCACGTCTTCGGCGGTGCCGGCGGCAACGGCTCCGCGTCGTTCCACCGCGAGCCCTACAAGCCCAAGGGCGGGCCCGACGGCGGCGACGGGGGCCGCGGCGGCACCGTGATCCTGCGCGCGGACACGTCGGTCGGGACGCTGCTCGAGCTGCGCGACCATCCGCACGTCAAGGCGACGCCCGGCGGGCACGGCATGAGCAAACGCCGCCACGGCGCGAACGGCAAGGACCGCGTCGTGCTCGTGCCTCCCGGGACGGTCGCGTACGACGAGGACGGCGTCCTCGTGGCGGACCTCGCGCGGGCCGGCGACGAGCTCGTGGCCGCGGCCGGCGGGCGAGGGGGCCGCGGGAACGTCCAGTTCACGACGCCGACCCGGCGCGCTCCCGCGTTCGCGGAGAAAGGGGAGCCGGGCGAGCAGCGCCGCCTCCGTCTCGAGCTGCGTCTGCTGGCGGACGTCGGCCTCGTCGGCTTCCCGAACGCCGGCAAGTCCACGCTGATCAGCCGGGTCTCCGCGGCGAAGCCCAAGATCGCCGACTACCCGTTCACCACGCTCGTGCCGAACCTCGGCGTCGTCCCCGGTGAAGAGGCCTTCGTCGTCGCGGACATCCCCGGGCTCGTCCCCGGTGCGAGCGAGGGCAAGGGCCTCGGCCACAGGTTCCTGCGCCACGTGAGCCGCGCCGCGATCCTTCTGTTCCTCGTCGACCCGCTGGCGCAGGACCGCGATCCGGCCTCGGACGTCGAGGTGCTCGCCGCGGAGCTCGAGGCCTTCGACCCCGACCTCGCCGCGCGCCCGCGCCTCGTCGTCGTGACGAAGGCCGACGCGGCCCCCGAGCGCGCGGCCGAGGTGGCCGCGTCCCATCCCGGAGCGTCCGTGATCTCGGCCGTGAGCGGCGAGGGCATGCAAGAGCTGGTCGAGCGGCTGCGTGACCTCGTGCGCGAGGCACGCGCCGCGGCCCCCGCCCGGGTCGGCTACGTCCGGCACGTCGTCAAGGAGAGCCCGCTCGAGGTCGCGCGGGAGGACTCGGCCTGGCGCGTCACCGGCCGCCGCGCCGAGCGCGCCGTCGCGACCACCGACATGGACAGCGAGGAGGCGGTCGAGCTGCTGCAGCGGCGTCTGATCGCGATGGGGGTCGAGCGCATGCTCGCCGCGGCCGGCGCCGTGCGCGGTGATGAGGTCCGCATCGGCGAGGTCGCGTTCGAGTTCGAGCCCGAGGGCGAGGCGGCGGATCGCCTCGGCGAGCCGCCCGGGCCGGAGGGCTCGGTGGACGAGGGTGTCGAGACCTAGGGTCGGTGACGGCGACCGGCTCGTCGTGAAGGTCGGCACGGCATCGCTCGTCGACTCGAGCGGGGTGCCCGACGAGCGCCGGCTGAAGGCGCTCTGCGGCGGGTTGGCGCGCCTTCATCGCGCGGGCGCGAATCCGATCCTCGTCTCGTCCGGCGCGATCGCGGCCGGCCTCGGCCCCCTCGGCCTCGACCGCCGCCCGACCGACATCCCGTCGCTCCAGGCCGCGGCGGCCGTCGGTCAGCGCCTGCTGCTCGGCAGCTACGCGCAGCTCCTCGCGGCGTCGGACATCGTCGCGGCGCAGGTGCTCCTCACGCGCTACGACTTCATGCACCGCCAGCAGTACCTGAACGCGCGCAACACGATCGACCGCCTGCTCGCGCTCAAGGCGCTCCCGGTCGTCAACGAGAACGACACGGTTGCGGTCGACGAGATCCGCTTCGGCGACAACGACATGCTC
>DASQDO010000124.1:0-2374 GCA_035634135.1 Actinomycetota bacterium | reverse complement strand
CAAGATGAACCTGTCCCTGCTCGACACCGGCGGAGCGGCCCTCGTCGTCTCGCAGTTCACGCTCTACGGCGACGCGCGCAAGGGCCGACGGCCGTCGTTCATCCGGGCCGCGCAGGGTCCCGAGGCCGAAGCCCTCTACGAAGGAGTCGTCGCAGCCTTCCGGGCCCTGGGCGTCGAGACGGGAACGGGCGAGTTCGGGGCCATGATGGACGTAGAGCTAGTGAACGACGGCCCCGTGACGATCCTGCTGGACTCCGACAAGACGTTCTAGCCGCCGGAGAACAGGGCCCCGAGGATCCACGCGCCCAACCAGGCCGTCGTGCAGAGCCCCCACCACTTCAGGAACAGCATTACGGGCCGGACCGGCTCGCCGTTGTGCATCGCTATGCGCGCGTGCACGGCCGAGCCGATAGCCGCGACCACGAACGGAGGGGCGAGGCCGAGTACCGCAAAGATGATCGCGGCCTCTGTCGCAGAGAACTCGATCGGCCCCGCCATGGGCTAGTCCTTCGTCACCCTCCGGGCCGCGTCGACGATCGCGTCGGGCGTGAGGCCGTACTGGACCAGCAGCTCGTCCGGCTTGCCCGACGTCGCGTAGGTGTCGCCGACGTCGACGAACGCCATCCGCACGGGGCTCCGCTCGCTGACGACCATCGAGACGACCGCGCCGAGCCCCCCGTACGCCATGTGCTCCTCCGCGACGACGATCCCGCGCGTCTCGTTCGCCGCGCGCTCGATGGCCGCGGTGTCGACGGGCTTGACCGTGTGCATGTCGAGCACCCGTGCCTCTATGCCCTCGTCGGCCAGGCCCGCGGCCGCGTCCAGCGCCATCGCGACCATGATCCCGTTCGCGATGATCGTGATGTCGTCGCCCTCGCGAACCGTGTTCGCCTTGCCGAGGTGGTACTCCGCGCCGTCCGGATAGATGACCGGCACCTTCGGCCGGCCGCAGCGTAGGAACGTCGGCCCGCGGGTCTCGATCATCGCTTTCGTCGCCGCGGCCGTGCTCGGGCCGTCGGCCGGGACGATCACGGTCATGCCCGGCACCGCGCAGGCGAGCGCCACGTCCTCGATCGCCATCTGCGACGGCCCGTCCTCGCCGATCGAGATACCCGCGTGCGAGCCGACGAGCTTGACGTTCTGGTTCGGGAACCCGACCGACATGCGGATCTGGTCGAACGCGTTCGCGAGCAGGAAGATCGAGAACGACGCAGCGACGGGGATCTTCCCCGAAGCCGAGAGCCCTGCGGCGATCCCGATCATGTTGGACTCGGCGATCCCGGCGTTGAAGAACCGGTCCGGGTAGCGCTCCTTGAAGTAGTTCGTGAACGTCGAGTTGTTCACGTCGCCGTCTACGACGACGATGCGCTCGTCGGAGCCGAGGTCCGCGAGCGCGCGCCCGAACGCCTCACGCGTCGGGTCGCCGTCGGGGAGGTCGATCCGGGAAAGTCCGAAGCTCATGAGCCCGCTCCAATCTCCTGCAGCGCCTTCGCCTCCTCGTCGGGTGGGATCGGCTTGCCGTGGAAGCCGCCCTGCTTCGCCTCGAGCAACGACACGCCCTTGCCCTTGATCGTCCGGGCGACGATCGCCTGCGGCTTGCCCTGGACGCCGCGGGCCCACTCGAACGCCGCGGCGACCTCCTCCAGCGAGTGGCCGTCGATCGTCCTCACCTCGAGACCGAACGCACTCAGCTTGTCCTCGAGCGGGTCGAGCGGCTGGATGTCGTCGACCGCGCCCGTCTGCTGGTAGCCGTTGCGGTCGACGATCAGCGTGAGGTTGTCGAGGCCGTGGTTGCCGGCGTACATCGCGGCCTCCCAGACCTGGCCCTGCTCGCTCTCGCCGTCGCCGACCATCACGTAGACGCGGTAGTCGCCGCCGTCGAGCCGTGCCGCGAGCGCGTGCCCGATCGCGATCGAGAAGCCCTGGCCGAGCGAGCCCGTCGACGCCTCGACGCCGGGGAGCCGGCACATGTTCGGGTGGCCCTCCAGGGGCGAGCCCATCTGACGCAAGGTCATGAGGTCCTCGCGGGGGAAGTACCCGGCCTCGGCGAGGGCCGCGTAGAGGCCGGGGGCCCCGTGGCCCTTCGAGAGGATGAAGCGGTCGCGGTCCGGGTCCTGTGGATCCGCGGGGTCGTAGCGCAGCACGCCGCCGAAGTAAAGGACGGTGAGGATCTCGACCATCGACAGCGACGTCGAGGGGTGGCCCGACGCAGCCGCAGTGGTTGCCTTGACGATGTCCCGGCGCAGCCGCCGGGCTATGGCCGTGAGCTCAGTGACGTCCTCGGTGCGCGTCGCCGGCATCGAACCTCCTTGACTCGGACAGCTCCCGGCACATGAAACCACGCGCGTTTTCGCGAGCGGATTCCCTCGTCGTT
>DASQDO010000123.1:0-9222 GCA_035634135.1 Actinomycetota bacterium | reverse complement strand
CCGCGTGTCGAAGGTGCTCCCCCCGACGTCGTCGACGCGCTGTCGTCCAACGGTTGGAGCGTGCGTGAGGTGGCGGCGTACCGCAACCTGCCGGCGGATCGCGACACGCCGGGGGCCTCGGCCGTCGCGACGCGGCGGGTCGACGTCGTGACGTTCACGAGCGCGTCTACGGTCCGCAACTTCCTCCAGGTCGCAGGGACGCCCCAGGAGCTAGGCCTCGAGACAGGAGGCGGAGGCAACCGTGCGGTCGCTTGCATCGGCCCCGTCACGGCGACGGCGGCTACGGAGGCCGGGCTGCGCGTAGACGTGGTGGCCGAGGAGCACTCCGTCCCCGGCCTCGTGCGTGCGCTCGTGGAGCGGTTCGGCCACGTGGCACCATTGGAGCCGTGAGCTTCCCCACCGAACGGATGCGCAGGCTGCGGCGAACGCCCGGGCTGCGGCGCGCGTTCGCCGAGACCACCGTCTTTCCCTCCGACCTGATCGCGCCGCTGTTCGTCAAGGAGGGCATCGACGACGCGGTCCCGATCTCGTCGATGCCCGGCCACTTCCAGCACACGCTCGAGACCCTGGTGAAGGAGGCGCGCGAGCTCGCCGACCGGGGCGTCGCCGGGGTCATCCTGTTCGGCATCCCGGCGGCCAAGGACGAGTCCGGCTTTGAGGCGTGGAGCCCCGACGGGATCGTGCAGCGGGGGCTGTCGGCGCTGAAGGACGAGCTCGGCGACGAGGCGGTCGTGATCGCGGACCTCTGCCTGTGCGAGTACACGTCGCACGGCCACTGCGGGATCCTCTCTGGCGAGACGGTCGACAACGACCGCACGATCTCGCTCTACGGACGGATCGCCGCGTCGCAGGCCGCCGCAGGAGCCGACGTGGTCGCGCCGTCCGGGATGATGGACGGGCAGGTCGGCGAGATCCGCGCGGCCCTCGACGCCGCCGGCCACCAGGAGATCCCGATCCTGGCCTACGCCGCCAAGTACGCGTCGAGCTTCTACGGGCCGTTCCGCGAGGCCGCCGAGGGTGCGCCACAGTTCGGCGACCGCCGCGCGTACCAGCAGGACCCCGCGAACGTCGCCGAGGCTTTGCGCGAGGTCGCTCTCGACGTCGCGGAAGGCGCCGACGCGGTCATGGTCAAGCCGGCGCTCCCGTACCTCGACGTGCTGCGCGCGGTGAAGGAACGATTCGGCCTCCCGACCGCCGCATACAACGTGAGCGGCGAGTACTCGATGCTGATGGCCGCCGCCGAGCGAGGCTGGATCGACGAGCGGGCCGCGACGCTCGAGACGCTCACTTCCATCAAGCGGGCCGGCGCCGATCTGATCCTCACGTACCACGCGAAGAAGGCGGCCGAGTGGCTGAGTTGAAGCCGCAGCCTCTGAGAGAAGCGTCGGACAAGCTGCTCGCCGAGGCGGTCAGCCTGATGCCCGGCGGGGTCAACTCGCCCGTTCGCTCGTTCGAAGCCGTCGGCGCGCATCCGTTCTTCGTCGCCAGCGCGTCCGGCCCCTACCTCACCGACGTCGACGGCAACACCTACCTCGACTTCGTCCAGAGCTGGGGCGCGCTGCTGTTCGGCCACGCGCATCCCGCGATCGTCGAGGCGGTCACCGAGGCCGCGCGCAAGGGGACGTCGTTCGGGACGCCGAGCGAGCTCGAGGTCGAGCTGGCCCGGCTGGTCGTCGACCTCGTACCGAACGTGGACAAGGTCCGCTTCGTGTCGTCCGGGACCGAGGCCGGGATGACCGCGGTACGGCTCGCCCGCGGCGCGACCGGCCGCGACAAGGTGCTGAAGTTCTCGGGCTGCTACCACGGCCACGTCGACGCGCTGCTGGTCGACGCAGGCTCCGGAGTGGCGACGCTCGGGATCCCGGGGACCCCCGGCGTCACCAAGGGAGCCGCGGGCGACACGCTCGTCGCCAAGTACAACGACCTGGAATCCGTCCGCGACGCGATCGACGGCTTCGAGGACGACCTCGCCGCGATCCTCGTCGAGCCCGTCGCCGCCAACATGGGCCTCGTCCTTCCCGAGGAGGGCTTCCTGCAAGGCTTGCGCGCGCTCGCCGACGCCACCGGCGCGCTGCTCGTCTTCGACGAGGTCATCACCGGGTTCCGGCTCGGCCGCGGCGGCGCGCAGGAGCGCTTCGGGGTCCGGGCGGACCTCGTCATGCTCGGCAAGGTCCTCGGCGCGGGCCTTCCCGTGGCCGCGATCGGGGGCCGGAGCGACGTCATGGACGAGCTCGCGCCCGTGGGTCCCGTCTACCAGGCGGGAACGCTGTCGGGGAACCCGCTCGCGATGGCGGCGGGGATCGCCTCGCTGGGCCTGGTGCAGTCCGACCCCGGCCTGTACGAACGGGTTCAGGAGCGCGCCCGGTCGCTCGTCAAGGGATTGGTCGACGCGGCGGACGAGGCCGAGGTCCCGATGGTCGCCGCCGCGATCGGCGGCCTGGCCGGGTTCTTCTTCGCAGGCGAGGAGGTGCTCGACTACGAAGCCGCCAAGAAGACCGACCAGGGCACGTACGCGCGCTTCTTCAGGGGGATGCTGGCGCACGGCGTCTACCTGCCCCCGTCACGCTTCGAGGCACTGTTCGTGTCGGCCGTCCACACGGAGGAGCACGTAGACCAGCTCGTGGAGGCCGCCCGTGGCGTCTTCGCCACCCGTTAAGCCCCCGGCGGGGCCGGGAACTCCCGAGAGTCCGCCACCTCCTGCTACCAAGTGGCCGAAGTGGCGCGTGACGATGCTGATCGGTGCGTTGATCCTGCTGGGGGGCGCGATCCTCGACACGGTGGCCGACGAGGTCCCGACCTGGTTGCGCGTGGGGATCTTCTTCGTCGGCTACGTGTTCCTGGCCTACGGGTTCTTCACGGCGCTGAACGCGCGCAGCGGGAGGTCTACTCCTCGCGGCCGAGGATGAACCAGAGGATCGCGATCGTCACGAGCAGCATGACCGTGAAGAGGATGAAGGCCTGGCCCCCCTGCTCGCCGGCGTTGATGCCGGTGCGAGTGCACCCGGACAGGAGGAGCAGCAGCCCTGCCGTGGCGGTGGTCCGCATGTGGGTTCGCACCATGTCCTCCTAGGAAGTCTCCGCTCGCGCACGCTTGGCGCGGCGCTCGCTGGCGCTCAGGCCCATCAGGTGCAGGACCAGCAGCACGAAGAAGCCGAGCGTGATCATCCGGGCTTGTCCGGAGGGGTCGCCCGGGTCCTGCTCGAGGAAGACGTACGCCTCGGTGTTCGGGTCCAGCTCCTCCTCCTGTGCCGCGGCGTCGTCCTCGGCAGGGCCGTCGCCCTCCTCGGGGGCGATGTCCTGGTCGCTCGCGGCGTCCTCCTCTTCGGGGTCGCTCGGGACCGGCTCGAACCGCACCGCCGCGTAGAACGTGCCGTCCTGCTCGAGCAGCTGCGTCGAGTCGGCGTCGACCTGTGCCTGGTCCGGCTGCTCGAACGAGGTGATCTCGCCGGCGTCGATCGCCTCTGCGAGCAGGTCGGGGGCCTCGCCCTCGGCACCGCTCTTGATCTCGGCGTGGGCGGCCTCCTCGGGGTTCGGCGTGAACCAGCCACCTCCGTCGGGGAAGTCGCCTGCCGGGCCGAAGCCGGACTCGGCGGGCGTGTCGCCGACGCCGACCTGCGAGTACGACGGCAGCTCGCCGACCGGGCCGAGCGGCTCGCCGACCGACCAGACGACGCCCATCATCAGCAGGAACCCGAGCGTGACCGACGCGGTGATGAAGTAGGAGAGACGGGGGCCGAGCACGAGCGCGAGCAGGAGCCACACGCTTCCGCAGAACACGATGATCGAGGAGACGGTCGCGGCGACGCCCTCGACGAAGATGCTGTCCACCTACAGCGTCCTCTCGTACTCGAGCACGGCCTCGATCTGCTTCTCGGTCAACGGGTACGGCGGGATCGGGATGCCCTGCGCCGGGGCCTCGGAGAACTGCGGCATGAATGCGAACCGGCGCCCGTTGCGGATCGTGAACAGGTGCTGGCCCTTGTCGAGGTGCCTCACGTCGCCCTTCCACAGGGCGAGCCCCGGCAGGATCGGGTCTTCGTCCGTCCCGTCGGCCTCTCGTCCCTGTCCCCGGTCCCCGTGACAGACCGTGCAGCGGGCCTCGAAGATCTCCTTGCCGGACGAGCACGACAGCGCATCGTCGGCGAGTGGGTCGTTGCACGCCTCTGCGAGCTCGGGCGGCGGCTCCTGGATGCTCTTCAGCCACGCCATCACGTCGTTGATCATCTGCTCGGTCATGGGGCCGCCGAACTCGACGCCCCACGCCGGCATCGGCGTCCCGGGCCTCCCGCGCTCGATCGTGAACTTCACGATCTCCTCGTCCCAACGGTGGAACACCGTCGTGAGCGGCGGCGCCTGCCACGTCAGCTCTTCGCCCGTCTCGGGGTCGGTGCGCTGCGCGAGCCCGCCGCCGGCCTCGGGGCCGTGGCACTGCGCGCAGTTCATGCCGAGCGAGATCTGCCGCTCGAGCTCCTTGTACTCGGACGCCGCGGCCCCCTCGGGCAGGTCCGGCGGGTCGGCGAAGATGAGCTCGCCGCGGTGCAGGGACTCCTCGTCGAAGCGCTCCTGGAACGACGCCTGCCGCTCGGCCTCGGGAAGCCAGTAGGCGGGCACGAAGATCGCCAGCGCGACCGTCGCCATCACGCCGCCGGCGAGGATCCGGTCGAGCCGCGGGCCCTCGAGCTGCTCGTCGGGCTGCCCCGGCCGGAGCGCCTGCGGGATGCCGATCTGGGGACGCGGCCCCCGTCCGGGCCGCCCACTGCGCGCGAGGAAGATCGCCCACATGAGCGCCGAGGGCACGATGACCACCAGCGCGAGGGTGAGAACGTCGCTCGATGACACTTAGGCCGCCCCTGCCTTCCTAGACACCAGTAGCCTCAGCCCTAGACCGGCACGCAGTACGCGCCGGTGGGCTCCGCAAACCTCTCCCAGGTCGACGTGCCGCGCGGGGGCCCCGTCTGAATGCTCCCCGTGTCGACCATCACCGCCGTGCCCTCGACCGCCACCGGGAACCGGTCCAGGCCCCGGGGGGCCGGGCCGGCGAAGAACTCGCCGGTGAGCTGGTACTTCGACCCGTGGCACGGACATTCGAACAGCATCGACGTGTCGCAGTGGGGGACCGAGCAGCCGAGGTGCACGCACTTGCGGTACAGCGCCTGCAGCTTCGTCTCGACGGCCCCCGTCGCCGCGTACACCGGCGACTCGCCCGTGCCCTCGTAGTACACGAGGTAGAAGCGTCCCTCCGGGATGAACAGCGGCTTGAACCCGCCCTCCGGCCCGACCTGCGACAGGATGTCGTCGTAGTTGCCGGCGTTGATCCTCGTCCCGAACCCGCCGGTCAGCTTCGGCCACAGGAACGACAGCGACCCCATCCCGAAGAAGCCGAGGAACGCGGCGAACGAAGCGGTCCACGAGCGGTTGAGGAACTGACGCCGTGAGATCGCCATCTGCTCGGCCGTGAGCGGCTTGCGCTGCGCCTTCGGCACCGTCTCGACCGTCACGTCCTTGCTCTGTGCGGGCTGCGGACGCACCGACGGCTTGGGGTCGAGGTCCGTCGACGGCGGGCCGCTCTGCCCGTGACCTGCCTCCGAGCGCGCCTGGCGCTGGCGGCGGATCGTGACGTTCAGCATGAACAGCGCGAAGGCCAGGATGCTCGCCGCGACTACGAGCAGGGCGATGGTTCCCGGGCTCACCTGGGCTCAACTCCTTTGCGGTCGTGCGAGGTCTGCGTCATAGCTCGAAGAAGATGCCGCTCTCCCACGGGTAGACCCAGTTGAAGCCGGGCCCCCGGAAGAACATGCCGATCGTGGTCAGGACGGCGAAGCTCAGCATGAAGAACGAGAACACGACGATCGCGAGCTTGCGGTCGTCCGGCCTCGTCGACGGGTTCCGGTCGATGAACGGGAACGCGAACAGGATGATGATGATGACCTGCGGGATCGTGACGCCGGCGACCTGCGGGTGGAAGTAGCGCAGGAGCTCCTGGAGGCCGAGGAAGTACCACGGCGCCTTCGACGGGTTCGGCGTCTGGTTGAAGTTCGAGAGCTCACGCAGCGGTGCGTCGACGGCGATCGAGAAGAACGTCACGGCCGCGAGCACGACGAGCAGCGACACGAACTCGGCGGCCATGAGGTGCGGCCACACGTTGACGCGGTCCATCGGCCGGCGCTCGACCTTCTGGATCGCCTCGGGCTTGACGACGGCGAGGAGCCTCTGGACGCGCTCGGGGACCGCCGGGCCCCCGTTGCCGACGGCCTTCTTGGCGCCGCCGCCGGTCCCGGCCGCCCGGGCCGCGGGACGAGCTGCGGCAGCTGCGGGCTTGGCGGTCGCCGCGGCAGCCGGCTTGGCCTCTGCGGCCGCGGCTGCGGGCTTGGCCTCGGCCTCGCCCCCCGGAGCCTTGCGCGGCGCCGTCGCGGAGTCGGGCTTGGACGGGTCCTTGGCACCGCGCGAGGCGCGGACCCGGGCGGCCTTCGCACGCGCCTGGGCGACTGCCGGCGAGGAGCCCTTGGCGGTCTCCTCGGCCAGTACCTGCTCGTATACCTCGTCGGGTGTCGGCATCGCGGTTCCTCTCCCCTACATGGGGCCGGAGATACCTCCGTCCTTACGCACTCGCCAGAAGTGGATGGAGATGAAGATCACGATCACGAACGGGAGCAGCAACACGTGGAGCGTGTACCAGCGCAGCAGCGTCTCGGCCCCGATCACGGGGCCGCCTAACAAGGCGAATTGGACTTGGTCCCCGATCACCGGGGTGTTCTTCATCATCTCGGTGCCGACCGTGACGGCCCAGACCGCCAGCTGGTCCCACGGGAGCAGGTAGCCGGTGAAGGCGAGGAGCAGGGTCAGCAGCAGCAGGATGACGCCGACGATCCAGTTGAACTCACGCGGCGGCTTGTAGGCGCCGGTGTAGAAGACGCGGGCCATGTGGAGGAACACGCTGATCGTCATGAGGTGGGCGCCCCACCGATGCAGGTTGCGGACGAGAAGCCCGAACGACACCTGCGTGTGGATGCGCTGCATGTCCGAGTACACGACCTCGACCGAGGGCCGGTAGAAGAACATCAGGTAGATGCCCGTGATCGTCAGCAGGATGAACAAGAAGAACGAGAGCCCGCCGAGGCACAGCGTGTAGGAGAGCTTGATCCCGTGCCGCTTCACCTTCACCGGGTGGAGGTGGTACAGGAGCGAGTTCATGACGACGTAGGCACGGTTGCGCGGCGAGTCGGCGTAGCCGCGGCGGAAGATCGAGCCGGGGCGGAAGATCGCGCGCCACAGCTGGCTCCCGTGGAGCGTGTCCATGACGGCGGACATCTTCTCGCGGGGGTTGAACCGGCCTTCGGCCTTCGCCACTCGTCTAACCCTTTCCCTTGTCTACGAGGCTCGTTGGGTCTCGGACACCGTACCCAGCGCGCGGGCACGCGTCTTCTTCTTGCCGCCCTGCACCTCGCTCTGGACGAGCGCACCGGTGGGGCAGCGCTCGACGCAGAGGTTGCAGCGGGTGCAGGCGTTGTCGTCGATGATGAAGAGGATGTCCTGGCCGGTCATCTGGCGTGCGAGCTCGACGTTGCCGGACTCCTCGACCGCCGTCGGGTCGACCATGAAGATGCAGTACCAGGGGCAGATGTCGACGCAGCCCTCGCAGAGGATGCACTGCTCGGGGATGAAGTCGATGAAGCGCTTCGGCTTGACGGCGCCCTTGAGCCAGTCGGCGTCGACCATCTCCATCTCGTAGTCCGCGCGGAAGATGGGCTTCTCGATGATCTCCATCTTCTTCGGCTCGGGCGTCGTGGGCATGTCCCCTACTTCCCCGGCATGTAGCCCTTGACGGGGTCCGTCGGACCCTTGGCGCCCGTCCTCTTCTGCTTCGACTTCTGCCAGAAGTAGGCGCCGGCGAGGAACGCGATCAGGAACGTGTTCTGCACGGCGTTCGCGACGACGTCGCGGACGATGGCGACCTGCTTGGCGTTCAGGCCCTCGGGGTTGACGCCGGGGATCTTGGCGGAGAACTCGATGATCTGGGCCACCTGGGCGTCGAACCAATAGATGATCCACGAGGGGGCCTGGCCCAACAGCATCGTCGCTAGAACGAATAGGACGAGCCCCAGGACAATGGCTCTGGTCCAGGTCATGGGCGCGTCGGTCACTTTGTAGATGCGTTCGCGCATGGCCATCAGGGCGTCATATTAACGGCGCCCCCCCGGGCCGCGGCCACAAGTCCGAAAGTGAAAAACCTAGCTTTGGGCGGAGCATCGCCAATTGTTCGGCTAGGCCTAGGAATGGTCCAAAGCTAGGTTTCTCCGGCGCGTGAGCAGGCTATTTGGGTCGGAGCTCGTCGAGTCGTTTCTCCAGCCGGCGCTGGCGCGTCGCTATCGACAGAAGGTATGCGCCGAGCGCGACCCAGACCGCGGTGAACGCTACGAAGAGCCAGGCTACGTCGTTCATGTCACGGGGGCCGGTGTGGGCTCCGGGCGTGGCGACAGCTCGGCCCTCGCCCGCGCCAGCTCGAGCGCGTCGACCTCCGCCTCCAGGCGGCCGAGCCGCACCCTCGTCGCCAGCAGCCACGCGAACAGCAGCGTGAACGCGGCGAGCGACACGAAGAACGCCGTCATCTCCGGCCCCCCCAGGCCCGACGCCTCGGCGGGGTTCGCCGGGGTCGGCCCGCTCGGGTGCAGGGTCCGCCACCACCGCACCGAGAAGTGGACGATCGGCACGTTCACGAACCCGACGATGCCCACGACGGCGGCGAGGCGGCCGGTCCGTCCCGGCTCGGTCGAGAGCGCCCGCAGGAACAGGTACCCGACGTAGGTCAGCCACAGGACGAGGGCCGAGGTCAGCCGGGCGTCCCACTGCCACCAGGTCCCCCACACGGGCCGGGCCCAGATGGGGCCGGTGATCAGCACGAGCGTGCAGAACACGACGCCGACCTCGGCGGACGACCCCGCGAGGAGGTCCCATCTGTCGCTCCCGGTCCTCAGGTAGGCGATCGACGCGATGAACACGATCGCGAAGGCGAGGTAGGCGATCCACGCCGCGGGGACGTGGAAGTAGAAGATCCGCTGGAGCTCGCCGCCCATCGACGGGTCGGCCGTCCTGGCCAGGAGGAAGACGAGGGCGAGCGAGAGCGCGATCGAGCCCCAGGCGGCGTAGCCGAGGACGGTCAGGCGGCGGGACGGGGACATGCGCCTAGGTTACGGGCTGATCAGTCTTCCGAGCTCGAAGTGCATC
>DASQDO010000122.1:0-1641 GCA_035634135.1 Actinomycetota bacterium | reverse complement strand
CGTCGCGCCGCCGGGCAGGCAGGTGACGGGCGTCGCGCATCCGATCAGCCCGTTGGCGACCTCGTTGACGGTTCCGTCGCCACCGAAGGACACGATGACGTCGTAGCCCTCCTTCGCCGCGTCGAGGCACAGCTCGGTGGCGTGCCCGCGCGCCTGCGTGTCGACCGCCTCCACCTCGTAGCGGCGGTGCAGCGCGGCCACGACGAGGTTGCGCGTGCGGTCGGTCATCGTCGTCGCCGACGGGTTGGCGATGACGAGCATGCGCCGGCGCTGGACGGGCGCGCCGAGAGCGGCGGCCTCGGCGAGGCGGACGAGCGGTTCGAGGGCGGTCATGCCCGGTGTTCTACAGCCAGCCGCGCTTGCGGAAGAACATCAGCATGGCGACGAGCAGCGCGACCATCGCGCCGACGACGATCCAGAACGCGTGCAGCGACCCCTCGCCCGGCACCCCGACGTTCATTCCCCAGATGCTCGCCACGAGCGTCAGCGGCAGCACGACGACGCTGATCGCGGTCAGCGCCTTGAGGACGTCGTTGACGCGATGCGAGAGCACCGACTCGTTCGTCGACTCGAGGCCCTCGACGACCTCCTTGAAGTTCTCGAGCATGTCCCAGATGCGCTCCGACGCGTCGTTGATGTCGTCGAAGTAGATGTCCAGGCCCTCCGGGATGTAGCGCTTCGTGCGCTCCAGATCGCGTAGCGCCGCGCGCTGCGGGCGGACGATCTTGCGGAAGTTGATGATCTCCTGCTTGACGTTGGAGATGTCGCGCACGATCTCGTGCGAGCGCCCCTCCCAGATCTCGTCCTCGAGCACCTCGAGCTTGTTGCCCATCTTCGCGAGCATCGGAAACGACGCGTCGACGCAGTCGTCGACGATCTTGTAGAGCAGGTAGCCCGGCCCCTTGGCGAACAGCGAGTCGCGCAGGTCCTCGCGCGTGCGGCAGCGCTCGAAGAGGTACTCCAGCGGCTGGATCGGGGCGTTGGGCAGCGTGATGACGAAGTCCGGGCCGACGAACAGGTCGAGCTCGGCGGTGTTCAGGCGCCCGACCTCCTTGTCGAAGCGCGGAAAGTGCAGGACGACGAGCAGGTAGTCGTCGTACTCGTCGATCTTCGGGCGCTGGTTGCGCGAGAAGATGTCCTCGTAGTCGAGCGGATGGAAGTCGAAGTGCTCCTCGAGCCACGTCCGGTCGGCCTGGCGCGGTCGCTCGATGTGGATCCAGCGCAGGCCCTCGGCTTCGACGATCTCGACGTTCGGGACCTCTGTCTCGGCGTCCGCGGGCCCGGCGATCCGCCCCCGGCTGCGGACGGGGCGGCCAAACCGTGGCTTTGGAAGGTTCGGCATGGCTGATATTGTGCCGGTCGAGAGCTGGACACATCCAGAGGGGTGGAGGGACAGGCCCTACGAAGCCCCGGCAACCAACCCGCAGTTCGCGGGAAACGGTGCCAATTCCTGTTAGATGTGGCACAGGCCATTGCGCCGTCGCCACGGAATCCAACACGGCGAAGGGGACATATGGCTGCCAAGCAGCTGAAGTGCAGGGAATGCGGGACCGAATACGCGCTCGAGGCGCGCTACGTGTGCTCGAAGTGCTTCGGACCGCTGGAGGTGGGCTACGACCACCCGAAGATCACCGACGTCGG
>DASQDO010000121.1:0-3767 GCA_035634135.1 Actinomycetota bacterium | reverse complement strand
AACGCCCGATAACGCTGGCCACCGGGCTGAACCGGCTCGCGGGGACGGATCCCGCGCGGGTCGTCGTGCTCGCGGACGAGGCGCTCGGCGGCCCCCGGCACGCGGCGACGCGACCGCCCCTGTGGGACGGGCGAGCGGCCGGCCGCGTCGTCGACGTCTTGGCCGCTGCGCTGTGACGGAGAGAGACGCGCACGTCGGAGATCGGCCGGCGCGGCCGGGCGCCGGCGAGTCCGCCGCGCCGATCTCGGGGGTGAGGGGCGTCCCTGGGGCCGCGGCGGAGAGGATCGTCTCGCACTCGCTCGCGGGCACGCGTTGGATGCTGTGGCTATCGGCGACCGCGCTCGCGTGCGGGTTCGGCACGAACGTCGTCCTGGGTCGGGCGGGTCCGGGGCTGCTCGGGTTCTACGGGTTTCTGACCCTCGCCCTTTCGTTGCTCGGGACGTTCTTCGTCTTCGGGGGCGGCAACGTCATCGTCAACTACCTCCCGAAGCTCGCACCTGCCGACAAGACGTCGTTCCTTGCGAGCTACGCGGGTGTCGTCGCCGTATCCGCCGTGGCGCTGATGGCGGTCGTCGCCATGGTCCCGGCGGTCCCCGACCTGGTGTTCGGCGACAGCGCCCCCTCGGGAGCGGTGACCTATCTCACGCTGCTGCTTCCCATAGCGGTTCTCCAGATGCTCGCGTGGTCGACCCTCCAGGCGGACCTCGCTCTGCGGACGTTCGCGGTGTCCCAGGCGCTCGTCTCGAGCCTGACGTTCGCGGCGCTGGTCGTGGCGGGCGCAGCAGGATGGCTCTCGGAGGCGGCTCCGCGCCGGTACATCGTGGCGACGGTGCTGCTGGGGAACGTCGCGTCGGTCGCGGTAGCGGGTGTGCGGCTGTGGAGGCGGCAGCTGCGTGCGTGGGGCCCGGCGCGGCGATGGCTTCTCCCCGAGGGTTTCTGGGGATTCAGCCTCTACTTCCAGGGCGGCGTCATGGTCTCGTTCCTGGTACGCAGCGTCGATCAGGTCTACGTGCTGCGAGAGCTCGGCCTCGTGTCGCTCGGCTACTACCGCAGCGCGCTGGTGCTGTCGCAGCTGGCCGGCTTCCTCCTGGTCGTGACCGACAAGGGTTTCTACAGCACCTTCTGCAACGTCGAGCCGGCCGACCATCCGCAGCTGCATCGCCGGTTCGTGCGGCTGAACTCCTTGGGGACCGCACTCGCCGGTCTCGTCCTGATGCTGTTCGCGGGAGAGTTGCTGCGGCCGTTCGGCGAGAGCGCGACGTCGGAATCGAAGACGCTGGTCATGCTGATCGCAGGCGCGGTCCTCCTCGCGCTCCCGATCGCGAGCGTGAACAACTCGCTGGTGACGGCCAGGGAGAGGATGCGGCCGATCTTCGTGAACAACGCCGCGGGAGCCGTGGTGGCCGTAGTCCTCTACGCGCTGCTGGGCCGCCGCTTCGGCCTGGTCGGCGTCGGCTGGGCGTTCCTGGCACTCCAACTCGTCATGCTGCTTCTGTCGAGCATCACGGTTCGCCGCGTCGCCGGCGTAGCGTTCCCCCTCGGTGCGTGGGCGATATCGGTCGCATCGGTGGTGATCGGTGCGGGGGCGGGCTCGGTCCTCGACGGCTCGACGCTCGTCGAGGTGGGCGCGCGCTGCGGGGTCTTGCTGGCGTTCGTCCCTCTTGCGTTGCTGGTCAGGCTCGTGACGCCGGCCGAGCTGAAAGATCTCGTCGCCCTCGTGGTCCCCGGCCGATGGTCTCCCCTCCGGACCAGGAGCGCCGCTTCGTGACGACCTACAGGCGGGCGTTTCCCGACACAGCGATCGCCGCCGCCGCGGGGCTCCTCGCGGTCGTCCTCGGCATGGTCGTGGTGAAGAGCCCGATGCTCGCGATCGCGGCAGCGGGCCTCACGGTCTTGATCGTGGCGGGAGCCGTCGACCCGACGCTCCCGGCGATCGCCTGGTTGGCGGTCGCGCCTTTCGTCCAGGCGATCGAGCCCGGGTCGCCGGTGCTCGCGTTGACGATCGCATTCCACCGCGCGCTGCTGCCGATCGCCGCTGTCGGGACGCTCTTCGGCGAGGCGCTGCGACGGCGCCTGCGATTGACGGTACCCGAGAGGTTTCTCCTGCTCTTCCTCGCGTACGCGCTCGTCTCTCTCTTCATCACATGGCGCGGACAGTTCTCGACACCTGAGGGCGCGGAGGCCGTGCGGACGTTCCTGTTTGCGCACGTCGTGCCGTTCGGTGCGCTGGTGATCGCATCCAGGCTGCCGGCGTCGTCGCACCGCAAGGTGTTCGTCATGCTCACGGTGGTCGCCGCGGTCAGCGCGGTCGGCGCGCTCGTGCAAAGCGTCGCCGGAGTCGCCGTCTTCCCCGGCGGCGCCGTATGGCAGGAGATATGGGACCCGCGGGCCGCCGGAGCGCTGGCGAACCCGGCTGTCAGCGGATACGTCGCGCACGTGGGGACGTTCGTCGCGATCTACCTCGGGTTCAGGTATGCGGCTCTGCGCCTCTTCGCGTTCGGCGTCGCCGCTGCGGGTGCCGTCTTCACCGTCCTCACCTACACACGCAGCGCGTGGGTCGCCTTCGCCCTGGGGCTCGCGACGATCGCCTGGCTGTACAGGAAGGCCCGTCCGTGGGTGATCGTCTTCTCGGTGACAGCCCTCGCTGCTTTCACGTTCAACGTCGGAGGCTTCGTCGACACGGCCTTCCTCGAAGAGAGAGCAGGCAACCGGGAGAACGCCGCGGGGCGGGTGGCGTTCGGATCGACCGGGTTCCGCATGTTCAAGGATCAGCCCCTCGTCGGCCAGGGGTTCGGCGCCTACGATACGAACGCGCGGCAGTTCGCTTCGGGGTTCGGTCAGGTCGGCGCCGCGGTCGCCTTCCGCGAGACCTCGCACAACTCCTTCCTCACGATCCTTGCCGAGCTCGGAGCAGCGGGATTCCTGATGTACGCGGGGGCTTGCTACTTCGGCATCAGGAGCTCGGTGCGCGCGCTGCGCCGCGGGGGGCCGGACGTCGACCGTCTGTTGATCGTGGCGCTCCTCGCCGGCCTCGTCTCCTACTTCGTGAGCGCCAACCTCATCGACATGAGGTTCTTCTCGTTCGCGGTCAGCCTCTTCTGGTTCAACGTCGGCCTCACCAGTGCCGTCGTGGAACGACCGCCTGAGACGTCCCCGCGATGACACTTCTAGACGTCCTATTGGTGAGTCCGTGGCACACCGGCGCCGGCGCCAGCGGCGTCGTCTCCGCGTGCCGCCACCTCGTGCAGGGACTCGCGCTGCACCCCGACGCGGGCCGAGTGGTGGTGCTCTCTCTCGGCGCGGAAAGACGAGTGGAGTCGCTCTGGGACGGCGCGGTGAGGGTCGAGACGATCCCCCGGCAGACCAGGCTGGCGCTGGCGACCGCGGGATGGCCAGACTACGTACGGGCGAGCCGCTGGGTCTCCGCGACAGGGTTCCGGCCGGGCGTGGTTCACGGCCAAGGGCTGGCGGTCGAAGGTCTCCTGGCGACCAGGCTGGCGCGGCGGCTGAGCGTCCCGGCCGTCGTCACGGTGCACGGGATGGTCGACGCGAGGTCGGGGTTCTCCCGCGAAGCGGCACGCGCCGGGCTCGCTCGCCGCGTCATGAACGAGACCCTCGCGCGCGCCGCCGGGATCGTTTTCGTCTCGCCTTTCCGCAAAGAGGAGCTGGTGGGCGAGCGGACGATCGAGACGCGCGTGATCCCGAACGCGATCGCTCCCGAAGCGTTCGAGGTGACGCGCCGGAGCGGCGCGAACGTGATCCTGTAC
>DASQDO010000120.1:0-6061 GCA_035634135.1 Actinomycetota bacterium | reverse complement strand
AGCCTCGATGCGATGGGCGACTTCCCGCTGCTGAGCCTGTTGAAGGAACCCCTGAACGACGCCAACCGCTTCGCGAAGCGCGCGATGGACCTCTTGATCGCGACAGTGGCGATGACGGTCGCGGCCCCGGTCATGCTGGTGACGGCGATCGCCATACGCGTTACCTCGAAGGGACCGATCCTGTTCCGGCAGCAGAGGATCGGGATGGACGGCCGCCCGTTCGACATCCTGAAGTTCCGCACGATGGTGACCGGCGCGGACTCGAGCATCCACCAGACGTTCGTCGAAGGTCTGATCCGCGGTGACGTCGCGCAGGACGAGGACGTCGAGATGTACAAGCTCACGGACGACCCGAGGGTGACGAAGGTCGGATGGTTCCTGCGACGGACTTCGATCGACGAGCTCCCCCAGCTCTTCAACGTGCTGCGCGGCGAGATGAGCGTGGTGGGCCCCCGGCCGCCGCTGTCGTTCGAGGTCGAGATGTACCAGGAATGGCACCGGCGCCGGCTCGAGGTCCGTCCCGGGATGACCGGCCTGTGGCAGGTGAGCGGGCGGTCGAAGATGACGTTCGACGAGATGGTGCGCCTCGACATCCACTACATCGAGACGTGGTCGCCGCTACGCGACGTCTCGATCGTGCTGCGTACGATCCCGGCGCTGCTGCGCAAGGAAGCCTCGTGACGGGTGCGCGAGGGCGTTAGGGTCGACCTCCCGAGCCGCCGGTCGCCCGCGGCCGCTGCCGGCGCGCTGCGGCCGCCCATCCGACAGACCGAAACGAGCGAGATCAGTCATGACCACCACTCCCCGCCGAGACGACGACGAGCAGGCGACGGCGCAGCCGGTCCGCCGAGACGACGACGAGCAGGCGACGGCGCAGCCGGTCCGCCGCGTCGTCCTGTCCCCGAAGGGGGCCAAGGTCGAGGTCGAGCTCGGCCACGCCCCCGCTCTGGGCCCGGGCGAGGTGCTGATCCAGACCGCGTTCTCCGTCGTGAGCCCGGGCACCGAACGCTCGAAGCTCGAGCTGTCGCGTAAGACCCTGGTCGGCAAGGCGCGCTCCCGGCCCGACCTCGTGCGCCAGACGCTCGACAAGGTACGGCAGGAGGGCCTGTCCGCGACGATGCGAGCCGTCCGGCGCAAGCTCGGCGAGTCGATCGCGCTCGGATACTCGCTGTCGGGAGAGGTGCTCGCCGTAGGCGAGCGGGTCGAAGGGCTGCGTCCGGGCGACCTCGTGGCGGCGGGGGGCGGGGGGTACGCGCTGCATGCCGACGTCGTGGTCGTGCCGGAGAACCTCGTCGTACGCGTCCCCGACGGCGCGGCGCTGGACGCCGCTGCGTTCGCGACGATCGGCGCCGTCAGCATGCACGGTTTCCGGCTCGGCAAGACCGAGGTCGGCGAGGTGGTGGCGGTCGTGGGCCTCGGGCTGATCGGTCTCCTCGCCGGTGCCATCGCGAAGGCCGCCGGGTGCCGCGTTATCGGGATCGACCTGAGGCCTGAGGCGCTCGAGCGCGCGCTGACGATGGGGTTCGACGACGCCGTGCCGGCGGGTGACGACGCCGCCCGGCGCGTGGACGCCGCCAGCCGCGGACGCGGTGCCGACGCGGTCTTGCTGTGTGCGTCTTCGTCGTCGAACGCGCCGGTGCTGCTCGCGGGCGAGATCGCCCGGGACCGTGCCCGTGTCGTCGTCGTCGGCGACATCCCGGTCGAAGGGCCGCGCGAGGTCTTCTTCAGAAAGGAGCTCGAGCTCGTCGTGTCCCGGTCGTACGGGCCGGGGCGGTACGACCCGGCGTACGAGGAGAAGGGTCAGGACTATCCCGTCGGGTACGTCCGGTGGACACAACGGCGGAACATGGAGGCGTTCGTCGACCTCGTCGCTGCGGGCGGCATGGACGTGCTCGGCACCGTCACCCACCGCTTCCCGGTCGAGAAGGCCGACGACGCTTACGCGACGCTCGAGACGACCGCGGGGGCGGTCGTCCTGCTCGAGTATCCGGCGGAGGAGCGGCGCGCTCCCGCGCCGGTTACCGCGCCCGCACCGGCGAGGCCGGGGGCGCGGATCCTGCGCGTCGGGCTCGTCGGGACGGGAAGCTTCGCGTCGCGGGTTCTCGTCCCGGCGATCGCCTCGGACGAGGGGGCCGCTATCGCGGCCGTGGCCGCCCTGCAGGGTCGCCCCCCGTCGATCGACGGCGCGCGCCACGCGGCGTCGCCCCAGGAGGTCTTCGCCGACCCCGAGGTGCACGCGGTGTTCGTCGCGACGCGACACGACTCGCACAGCGAGCTCGCGGCCGCGGCCCTCGCCGCGGGCAAGGCGGTCTTCGTCGAGAAGCCCCTCGCGTTGAGCCACCAAGAGCTCGATGCCGTGGTCGCCGCGCGGGCCGGGTCGAGCGGACCCCTCATGACGGGCTTCAACCGGCGGCACGCGCCCTTCACGGAGCGTTTGCGGTCGCTCACCGGGTCGGGCGCGCCCGCGGTGATCTACGCGCGGGTCAACGCCGGCCCGCTGCCTCCGGACCATTGGACCAAGGATCTGGACGTCGGTGGCGGCCGCATCCTCGGCGAGATGTGTCACTTCGTCGACCTCGTGACGTATCTGGCCGGGAGCGCCCCCACGACGGTCGCCGCGCAGGCGGTCGCGGGTGGGTCGGCGCAGGCTGCCCAGGACGTCGTGGCGACGATCTCGTTCGCGGACGGGTCGGTCGCGACGGTCCTCTACACCGCGGTCGGCGATCCGGCGAGCGGCAAGGAGCGCATCGAGGTCTTCTGCGGGGGCAGGACTGGGATCATCGACGACTGGAGGACGCTGACGCTCGTGTCCGGCGGAAGGAGCGCAGAGGAGAAGGGCAGGATGGACAAGGGGCACGCCGCCGAGGTCGCGTCGTTCCTGAAGGCCGTCCGCGACGGTGCCTCGCTGGCGGACTCGTTCGCACGAGACGTTCAGTCGACGCGCGCGACGCTCGCCGTCGTCGAGTCACTGGCGACGGGGCTGCCCGTCGCGCTTCGCCGATGACCGACGACGAGGCGCTCGCGATCTCGGTCGCGTTGCTCGAACGTTGGCGCGGGCGCGACGGCAGGACGTACGACCCCTACGACGGGCTCGAGACGAGGTGGGTGTCGTCGCCGCGACGGCTCGGGCGGGTCGCGCGCCTCGCGCTCGTGCAGGTGCACAAACGCTCTCCCGTCAACCTGCGGCCGCTGTTCAGGATCGCGCCGTCGCGCAACGCGTACGGCGAAGGGCTGTTCGCGTCGGCGCGGCTGACCCTGTGGCAGCTGCTCGGCGAGCCGGTGCACCGGCGCATTGCGGAGGAAGGCCTCGCCTGGCTCGAGTCGGCCCGCGTCGGCGAGGGCTGGGGATATCCGTTCGACGTGCAGACGAAGACGTTCTTCTATCCGAAGACCGACCCGAACATCGTGTCGACGGCGTTCGCCGCGAACGCGTTCCTCGACGCAGCCGAGGCGACCGGTGACGAACGCTGGCTGGACGGTGCAGTCCGCGCGGCGCGCATGATCTGCCGCGACTTTTGGGTCGAACGCGGGGGGCGCTTCTGGTTCGCGTACCTCCCCGGCGAGCCGAAGCTCATTCACAACGCGAACCTGCTCGGCGCCAGGCTGTGCACCCGCAGCGCATCCTTGTCGGGAGACGGGTCGCTCGCCGACGCCGCGTCGGCGGCCGTGGAGACGACGCTCCGATACCAGCGCGACGACGGCTCGTTCCTCTACGGCGAGGATCCGGACGTGAGATGGGTCGACGGTCATCACACGGGCTTCGTGGTCGAGTGCCTGCACGACGTCCGCGCGACGTTCCCCTCCGTCGTCGCCCCGCTCACGCGCGCCGCGCGCTATTACGCCGAGCACCTGTTCGGCCCCGCGGGCGAGCCGTTGCCGGCGCCCGGGCGTCCCTTCCCACTGGACGCGATAGCGGGGGCCCAGGGCATCCAGACGTTCGCGAAGCTGGGCGACCTCGCGCTCGCGGAACGGATCGCGGCCTGGATGCGTGGCATGCGCATGCGCAACGGCTCGTTCTCGTACCAGCGGGGGAGGTTGCACCGGAAGCGCGTCCCGTACGCGCGCTGGTCGGACGCCCCGATGGCGCTCGCGCTGACCGCGCTCGTCGCGCAGAGGCGGAGCGTGGGGGCGGCCGCGTGAGCCGCGTGTGGGTCGACATCGCGAACTCACCGCACGCGACTTTCTTCAAGCCGGTCGTGGACGTCCTGCGTGAACGCGGGCACCAGGTGATCCTGACCGCCTGGGATCGCGCCCAGACCGCGGATCTCGCGCGGCGGTACTGGCCGGAGGTGGAGGTCGTGGGGGCCGGAAGCGACAGGAGCGTCGTCCAGAAGAGCCTCCGGATCTGGAAGCGCGCGCGCGGCCTCGCGGCTGCGGTCCGCGACGCGAGGCCCGACGTCGCGCTCGGTCACAACTCCTACAGCCAGGTGATCGCGGCCCGGCTGCTGCTCCGCACGCGCGCCGTCACGATGATGGACTACGAGCATCAGCCGGCGAACCACCTCGCGTTCCGCCTCGCCCACGACGTAGTCGTGCCCGCGCACTTCCCCGAGGACGCCGCGCGCAAGATGGGCGCGCGCCGCAAGCTCCTGCGCTACGACGGGTTCAAGGAGGAGATCACGCTGGCGGTGTTCCGCCCCGAGGCGGGGTTCCGATCCTCGCTCGGCGTGACCGACGACGAGGTGCTGGTCGCGTCGCGGCCCCCGCCCGACGGTGCGCTCTACCACCGGCATTCGAACGACCTCTTCGCCCGCGCGATCGAGACGGTTGCGGCGCAAGGCGCGACGGTCCTGCTCTCGCCGCGCACCGTCGAGCAGGGGCGCAGCTACAGCACGATCGAGGGCGTGCGCGTCCTGGAGCACGCCGTCAGCGGCCTCGACCTCCTGTGGGCGTCGGATCTCGTCGTGGGCGCGGGCGGCACGATGACGCGCGAGGCGGCCATCCTCGGCACGCCCAGCTACACGCTTTTCTCGGGCAAGCCGGCCGCCGTGGACGGCGCCTTGATCGAGTCCGGCCGCCTCGTCCGCGTGTCCGACGCGGCAGCCGTCGCGGCGATCCCTGTCGTGCGGAAGCCGCGCGTCGAGTGGACGCCACCCGAGCATCGCGTCACCGACGTAGTGACGCTGCTGGAGAAGACGTTTTCGTGACCAAGGTGATGCTCGTGTTCGGGGCGAGGCCGAACTTCATGAAGATCGCGCCGATCTTCCGCGAGATGAGAGAGCGCGGCGGCTTCGAGCCCGTGCTCGTGCACACGGGCCAGCATTTCGACGAGGCGATGTCGGATCAGTTCCTGCGCGTCCTCGAACTCCCGCGGCCCGAGGTCCACCTCGAGGTCGGGTCGGGGACGGAGTCCTGGCAGACGGCGCAGATCATCACGCGCCTCGAGCCCGTCCTCGCGGAGCTGCGGCCCGATGCGGGCGTCGTCGTGGGTGACGTCACTTCCACGCTCGCGGCGTCGCTCGCGATGTCGTTCGCCCGCGTCCCGCTCGCTCACGTCGAGGCGGGGCTCCGAAGCCGTGACTGGTCGATGCCGGAGGAGCGCAACCGCATCGTCGTCGACCGCATCTCGCAGTTCCTGCTCACTCCGTCGGAGGACGCGGACGACAACCTGCGAGCCGAAGGGATCGAGCGCGCCAAGATCCACCGGATCGGCAACGTAATGATCGACTCGCTCGACTGGATCCTGCCGCGGCTCGACGCCCAGAGGGTGCTCGCCGACTACGACCTCGGGGAGGGCGACGCGTTCGGGCTCGTCACGCTGCACCGCGCGGGGAACGTGGACGACGACGCGGTGCTGAAGGGTCTCGTCGGAGCGCTGGCGGACGTCGCCGAGAGGCTGCCGCTGCTGTTCCCGGTCCACCCTCGGACCAAGAAGAGGTTGGACGCTCTCGGCCTCTCGTTCGACGCGACGGGAGTCAGGTCCCTGCCCCCGCTCTCGTACTCGGACTTCACCGCGCTGATGAGCCGGGCCGCGCTCGTGCTGACGGACTCCGGCGGGATCCAAGAGGAGGCCGTCGTGCTCGGCGTGCCGTGTCTGACGCTGCGCGACAACACCGAACGC
>DASQDO010000119.1:0-7310 GCA_035634135.1 Actinomycetota bacterium | reverse complement strand
TTCTACGCCTTCCGGCGGAGCCATTCGGACATGCGCCTCTCGACTGACGGCGGCCGCACCTGGCCGCGCACCGACACTCCCGGCGTCGTCGACTCGGCCGCCATCGGCCGCAACCCGAGCGAGATCGTGATCTCCGTTCGGGGCCGACTCTACTTCTTCGACCCGCCCACGAGGGAGTGGGTCGGGATCGAGGTGCCGCGGTCAGGCATCGGCGGGCTCGAATCCGACCTCGGGCTCGAGGTCGACTTCTACGGCCACACGGCCGGGACGATCGAGAAGTACGACGGACCGGTCTCCCGCACCGTCGGGCCCGACCCCGACGGCGGCCCGGTGTTCGACGTCCCCGGCCTGATCAACCCCGACGGGGTCGTGAAGCCCCTGCCCCCCGCGCTGGGCCCGGACGACGCGAAGGTCAGGATGAAGACCGGTGCGAAGAGGACCGTCGACTACCGGCTGAAGCTCTCGGCCAAGGAGACGATGCTCGACGTCTTCTTCCTGCTCGACACGTCCGACACGATGAGCGGGACGATCCAGGGACTGATCGACAGCGTCGGGTCGATCATCAACCGGCTGCGGGCCGCGGGCCTCGACGCGCACTTCGGGATCGGCGTCTCGCGCGCCTACACCGACACGGCGGTCCCGCGCCCGACGTGCGAGTCCGAGACCGACCAGAACTGCGAGCGCAACTTCATCTACAGGCGCCTGGTCGACCTCTCGGACTACTCGAACGACGACCAGCTGCGTGCGGCTCTCGCGAGCCTGCAGGCCGAGGCCGGCGGCCGTTTCGACTCGCAGCTCGGCGCCCTGTGGGCGATCGCCACGGGGGAGGAGATCGACGACGTGCCCACGGGGACCATGGAGCCGAGCGACGTCCCGGCCGGGCAGGACGCGTCGTTCCGTGAAGGCGCCCTGAACCTGATCTTCGTCGCTACCGACGAGCCGTTCGCCACGGGCGAGGAGGGCGACCGTAACAACCTGACGGTCTCCGACTTCGGCCGGATCGTCCCCCCCGACATCCCGGGCTATCAAGAGGTCGCCGACGCCGTGCTCGCGGCCGACGCGAAGGTCCTCGGCCTCGCGATCGGGCAGACCCTGAAGACCGACAACGACTCGGTCGAGGGGGACACGCCGACGGCGTTTCGCAGCATGACGGAGATCGCCAACCTCACCGGTGCGATCGCTCCCGAAGGCGGCGTCGATTGCGACGGGGACGGGGTCCCCGAGCTGGCGGCCGGGGACGCTCTCGTCTGCCCGGTGCGGCGGCACAACGTCGCCGAGGGCGAGAACCTTGCGGCGGCGATCACGAAGCTCGTCGAGGCCGTGCGCGGGACGAGGGAGATCCAGCTCGAGGTCGTCCGCGGCGAGGACGTCGTGAGCGAGGTCACGCCCTCGTCCTATCCGGCCGTCGTCAAGCAGAAGCCCAACGTCCTCGACTTCGAGGTCACCTACGAGTGCCCCGACCGCCTCCTGGGCAAGAACGTGACCGTCCAGCTCGCCGCGGTCGACGCCGGCGGGAACCGGCTCGACTCCGTGACGACCGCGGTGGCGTGCCTCGAGGAGAAGGTCGACGAGCCCCCGCTGCCGATCGAGCCCGTGATCACGCTCGGCTTCGTCATCCCGCCGCTAATGCCCCCGGCCCCCCCGCCGATCGCGGCGAACGCCCCGAGCGCCCAGGGCCAGGCGCAGTCGCAGAGCCAGGCCCAGGCCCAGGGAGCGATGGCGCACCAGGAGCAGCAGCAGCCCCAGCTCGCCTACGTCGGCGCGACCCTCGACCACCGCCAGGCGCTCGAGGAGGAGCTCGCGATGAGCGACCGCCGGCGTTCGGAGGTGCCCCAGTGGGCGACCCTCGGGACCGGTGCGGTCATGGCCTCGCTCGCCTTCGGGTGGCTCTCGCTGAGCCGCCAGCGCAGCATCCGCGTCCAGCGCGTCCGCCGCCGCTGAGCAGGAGCCGGGACGGCCCCGGCGAACCCCAACCCCATGAAGAGAACTCTCGTCTCCCTTGCCGCCGCGCTCACGATGATCGCGGCCCCCACCGCCCAGGCCATCGACCTCGGTGTCGCCGGCCCCGGCCCCCACTTCGCCTCGTCCGAGAACATCGAGTGGATCACCAACATGCCGCTCGCGGTCGACAGCGCCGGCGCGAACTTCGTCGGCGACTACATGTACATCACGACGTCGCGCGACCTCACGATCTACGACATCTCGAACCCCGAGTCACCGCAGCGCATGGGCTTCCTCCCGCTCCCGCAGCAGCCGTACTACGCGGAGGAGGACGTCGACACCAACGGCAAGATCCTGCTCATCGGGACGTACCCGGCCGACCTCTACGTCATCGACGTCGAGGACAAGGCCAACCCGGTCATCCTCGGTCAGGTCGGCAACGCCGACCAGCACACGTGGACGTGCGTGCTCGACTGCACGTGGGCGTACGGCTCCGAGGGCCTCATCGCTGACCTCCGCAACCCCGCCGAGCCGAAGATCGTCGGCAACTGGGGCGAGGGCAAGCCTGCAGGCGGCAGCCACGACGTCACCGAGGTGGCGCCGGGCCTGATCGTGACGTCGAGCTCGCCGATGCTGTACCTCGACGCCCGCAAGAACCCCGCGAAGCCGAAGCTGCTCGGGGTCGGCGCAGGGCCGGAGGGCCAGTACATGCACGGGAACATGTGGCCGCGCAACGCCAAGGACAAGTTCCTGCTCGTCGGCAGCGAGAGCACCGGGCCTCAGTGCGAGGACGGCGCCTACTTCATGACCTACGACGCGACGAAGATCAAGAAGACCAAGACGTTCAACCTGATCGACAAGTACACGGTCCGGAACGGGAACCCGACCGAGGGTGACGCAGCCGCCGACCTCTTCTGCGGGCACTGGTTCGACGCGCACCCGACGTTCAGGAACGGCGGGCTCGTGGCGATGGCCTGGTACGAGCACGGCACGCGCTTTTTGAAGGTCGACTCGAAGGGCAAGATCACCGAGGTCGACTGGTTCCTGCCGATCGGGGGCTCGACCTCGGCCACCTACTGGGTGACGGACGAGATCCTGTACTCGGTCGACTACAACCGGGGGCTGGACATCCTGAGGTACACGGGCAAGCCGTAGCCGCAGCCCCTCAGGGCTTAGCGGCCCCCACGGCCCGCTCGAAGATCTCGGCCCCCGAGCCCTCGTCCGGGTCGTTGCTCTGCGCTTCGCCCAGGATCGACAGGAACTCCTCGCGCGGAGCGCTCGCGCCCAGCCCCTCCAGCAGCTCCATCGTCCGCGCCGCGTAGAGCATCACCTGCACGGTCTCGATGCCGGCCAGGTCGTTGAAGAACCAGCCGCAGCTCGTGTACATCGACAGCGCGTAGCGCTGCAGGTCCAGCAAGGCAGCGGCCCGCGCCATGAACGCGTCGCCGCCCGTCTCGCGCACGACGAACTCCTCGAGCTCGATCGCCCCGGACACGACGTCTATGTCGCGGTCCCGGGCCCCCCACGGGTGCGTGAAGACCTCGCGCCCGGCCCGCTCGTACACGTCGTCCGCGGCCTGGCGGATCACTTCGAGCGCGCGGCGGAGCGGGCCGCGCCACTTCTGGTTCCAACCTTCCTCGCCCCCGGTCGAGCAGCCGCAGTCCTCGTTCCATCGCCCGACGCCGTGCGCGCACGACCACGAAGTGCCGCCGGGCCGGAGCCGGATCGACCGCTCCGGCGGGCATTCGGAGAGGAACTCCGGATACGAGACGACCTCGAGCCCGCGCTTCGGCGCCTCGACGAACAGCGCGTAGGCGAGGCCGAGGTCCGAGAACTTCTGGTGGTGGCCGAAGGTCTCGCCGTCGGTCGCCGAATGGACGAGCCGGCACCCTTCGCCGGACCGTGCCTCGAACAGGCCGGTCAGGCCCTCGGCCGAACGAGCGGCTCCGTCGAACGCGATCGCGTGGCTGATGTCGCCGTCGTAGAACATGACCGTGAGGAAGCGGCCCGACCCGTCGGAGTGCTCGACGCGGTAGGGGACGGTCGTGTCGAGAGGGCCGTCGGAGGCGGCCTGGCCCGGCGCCAGGATCGTGAAGCCCACGCCCTCCTCGATCAGGACGTCGACCGTGCGATCGTCGGCGGCCGTCTCGGGGAGCCAGATCCCCTCCGACCGGCGGCCGAAGCGGAGCTCGAAGTCACGCAGCCCCCAGCGGACCTGCGTGCGTACGTCGCGCACGGGCGACAGCGGCAGGATCGTGTGGTGGTACGCCTGCGCCATCGCGTTGCCGTGATCGGCTCCGACGATCGCGTCGTAGGTGTCGCGGTCCGCTTCCTGCATCCACGCGAGCAGCGTCGGGCCGACGTTGAACGACAGCTTCTCGAAGTTGTTGACGACGCGCCCGTCGGCGAGCTCGACGCGCGTGTTCGGCCGGTAGGACTCGGCGTGGACGCGCTCGTTCCAGTCCCGGTACGGAGCCGCCCCCTGCTGGACCTCGATGGTTCCCGTCCACGGGTTCTCCCGCGGGGGTTGGTAGAAGTGGCCGTGGACGGCTATGCGTGCAGCCACACCACTCCGAGAGGCGGCAGCGTGACGTCGGCGGAGTAGTCGAGCCCGTGCCACGGCCGCTCGACGGCGTCGACGAATCCCATGTTCCCCGTGTTCGTCCCTCCGTAGGGGGCCGCGTCGGTGTTGAGGACCTCCGCGTAGCGCCCTTCTTTCGGGAGACCGACGCGGAACTCACTGCGCGGTAGCGCCGAGAGGTTGCAGATGCAGACGAGGACCGAGCCGTCGGTCGCCTTCCGGTAGAACGAGATCACGTTGTTGTCGGCGTCGTTCGCGTCGATCCACTGGAAGCCCTCGGGCGTGAAGTCCTGCTCCCACAGAGCCGGCGTCGCCTGATAGGCCGCGTTGAGGTCGGCGACCATCTTGTGCAGGCCGCGGTGCGCGGGGTCGTCGAGCACGTGCCAGTCGAGCGCCCGGTCGTGGTTCCACTCGCGCTCCTGACCGAGCTCGCCGCCCATGAACAGCAGCTGCTTGCCGGGGTGCGCCCACATGTACGCGAGCAGGGACCGGAGGTTCGCGAGACGCCGCCACTTGTCGCCGGGCATCTTGCCGATCAGAGAGCCCTTGCCGTGGACGACCTCGTCGTGGCTCAGCGGCAGCACGAAGTTCTCGGTCCACGCGTACATGAGGCTGAACGTCAGGTTGTTGTGGTGGTAGCGCCGGTGGATCGGGTCCTTCGAGAAGTACGACAGCGTGTCGTGCATCCAGCCCATGTTCCACTTGAAGCCGAAGCCGAGCCCGCCGAGGTGCACGGGACGGCTTACGCCCGGCCACGCGGTCGACTCCTCCGCGAGCATCAGGACGCCGGGGTGCTCGTCGTGGACGACTTCGTTGAGCTGCTTGAGGAACTCGATCGCCTCGAGGTTCTCGCGGCCCCCGAAGGCGTTCGGGATCCACTGGCCCTCCTCGCGGCTGTAGTCGAGGTACAGCATCGACGCGACGGCGTCGACGCGCAGCCCGTCGACGTGGAAGCTCTCGATCCAGTACAGCGCGTTACTGATCAGGAAGTTCCGGACCTCGTTGCGACCGAAGTTGAAGACGAGCGTCCCCCAGTCGGGGTGCTCGCCCTTGCGGGGGTCGAGGTGCTCGTACAGGGCGGTCCCGTCGAAGCGGGCGAGCGCCCACTCGTCCTTCGGGACGTGGGCCGGGACCCAGTCGACGATGACGCCGATGCCGGCCTGGTGGAGCGTGTCCACGAGATAGCGGAAGTCGTCGGGCGAGCCGAAGCGTGCGGTAGGCGAGAAGTAGTGGCTTACCTGATAGCCCCACGACCCGCCGAACGGGTGCTCGGCGACGGGCAGCAGCTCGACGTGCGTGAAGCCGAGCTCGCGGCAGTAGTCCGCGAGCTGGGGGGCCATCTCGCGGTACGACAGCGGCTCGCCGTTCTCGTCGCGGCGCCATGACCCGAGATGCACCTCGTAGATCGACATCGGCTGGGAGTGCCAGTCCGTGGTCTCGCGCCGGTCCATCCACCCGTCGTCGCCGAACCGGTGGGCCGGCTGCTGGACGAGGCTCGCCGTCTCGGGCGGCGCCTGCGTCGCGAACGCGAACGGGTCGGTCTTCAGCGAGATGTCCCCGTTCGCCGTGAGGATCTCGAACTTGTAGAACGCGCCCGGCCCGACGTCGGGGACGAACAGCTCCCAGATGCCCGACCCTCCGAGCAACCGCATCGGGTGCAGGCGGCCGTCCCAGCTGTTGAAGTCGCCGACCACGCGGACGCTGCGCGCGTTGGGGGCCCATACGGCGAAGCTCGTGCCGGTGACGCCGTCCACCTCGCGCGCGTGCGCGCCGAGGTAGTCGTGGAGCCTGCGGTGATTGCCCTCGCCGAGGAGGTGGAGGTCGAGCTCGCCCAGTGTCGGCGCGAACGCATACGGGTCCCGGAGCGTGAACGTGCCGTCCGGGTAGCCGACCTCGAGCTGGTAGTCGCCGAGCTCGCCGTCGACGCTGCCCTCGAACAGCCCCGCGGGGTCGACCAGCTCGAGCTTCGCCACCGTCTCGCCGTCGACCACGCACTGGACGGTCTGCGCCTCGGGCCGCCACGCGCGTACGACCGTCGACTTCTTCGGCCCCGGGTGCGGGCCGAGGACGTAGTGCGGGTCCTTCAGCTCTCCCCGCAGCAGCTGCTCCACCGCAGCGCGATCGGCTGTCGTCATCGCTTCTCACCTCGTTCGATCACGCGGGCGATCCCGGTAGCCGGGATGCGCACCCACTCGGGGCGGTGGCCGAGCTCGTACTCGAGCTCGTAGAGCGCCTTGTCGATCTCGAAGAAGTCCAGCAGGACGCCGAGTGTCTCGCGCTCCTGCGCCAGGAAACGGCCCTCGTGCGACTTCCGCAGGTAGCTCGCCAGGAAACGCTCGCGTGCAAGGGCCTCCCACGTATCCGCCCACGGCTGGAGCCGCTTCCATTCGTCCGAGTCGGGCTCGGCGCGGGCGAACAGAGCCGAGGTCGCCGCGTAGCTGAACGACCGCAGCATCCCCGCGACGTCCTTGAGCGGCGAGTGCTTCGTCCTCCGCTCCTCGAGCGAGCGCACCGGCTCGCCCTCGAAGTCGAGGATCATCCACTTCAACCCGCGGAGGACCTGACCCAGGTGGTAGTCGCCGTGGATGCGCGTCTTGGAACCCGGGGCCGTCAGCGTCTTGACCTTGTCGATCTGCGCCACGATCCGGTCGCTCATCGCCTCGAGCTCGGGCACGCCTCCGACGAGCCGGGCGAGGTACGACTTGGCGCCGTCGGCCCACTCCCGCAGGTCGAGCTGGTCGACCGGCTCGGGCGCGAGGTCCGGGGCCGACTCCTCGCGCGACAGCGC
>DASQDO010000118.1:0-5567 GCA_035634135.1 Actinomycetota bacterium | reverse complement strand
GCGTCAGCCTCCCCCCGGCCCCGCGTGCGCCGCCCATGCCGATTTCCGCCACGGGCGGCGCACGCGGGAGGGGGGTTGCGTCAGCCCGAGTGGACTACGTCCAGGGCCTGGTCCGGGAAGCGGGCGTGCATCTCGCGGGCCAGCTCGGCGTGCTCGTAGGCCCTCAGCTCGGGGTCTTCGTCCAGGATCGCCACCGCCATCGCCCGGGCCTTCTGGATCACGTCCTGGTGCTGGAGCACCCGGGTCATCTTGAGCTGCGGCATCCCCGACTGGCGGGCACCGAACAGCTGGCCCTCGCCGCGGTGCCGGAGGTCGACCTCGGCCAGACGGAACCCGTCCCCGGTCGAAGCCACGGCCTCGAGCCGCTCCCGCACGAGCGCGATCGCCGGGTCGGCCTTCGTGAGGTCGAGGTCGGTCGCGAGCACGCAGTAGGACGCGTGGCCACCGCGGCCGATGCGGCCCCGCAGCTGATGGAGCTGCGCGAGCCCGAAGCGATCCGCGTCCTCGATCAGCATCACGGTCGCGTTCGGCACGTCGACGCCGACCTCGATCACGGTCGTCGCGACCAGGACGTCGGTCTTGCCGTCGCGGAACGCCGTCATCGACGCCTCCTTGTCGGCCGACTTCATGTCGCCGTGGACGAGCCCGACCTCGAGGTCGGGGAACACCTCCTCGGCGAGGCGCTTCGCCTCGGCCTTCGCGCTGCGCAGCTCGGTCTTGTCGGACTCGTCGCGCAACGCGTAGACGACGAACGCTTGTCTCCCCGAGGCGACCTCGCGCCGGATCAGGTCGTAGGCCTCGTCCCGCTCACCGGCGAGAGCGGCGAGCCGCGTCTCGATCGGCTTCCGCCCCTTCGGCAGCTCGTCGAGGATCGACACGTCGAGGTCCCCGTAGATCGTGACCGCGAGCGTGCGCGGGATCGGCGTCGCCGTCATCACGAGGATGTCGGGCTCACCCTCGGCCCCCTTCTCGCGCAGGGTCTTTCTCTGGTGCACTCCGAACCGGTGCTGCTCGTCGACGACGGCGACGCCGAGCCGCGCGAACGCGACGGACTCCTGGATGAGCGCATGCGTGCCGAGCAGGAGGTCGACCTCGCCGCGCGCCACCTCGTCGAGGATCTTCCGCCGTTGGGCGGCGGGTGTGGAGCCCGTCAGGAGACGGACCACAGGACGCCGGGACACCCCGGCGAAGAGGTTCGCGCGCTCGGCCTCGCCGAAGGCCCGGTCGAGCAGCTCCCCCACCGTGAGGTGATGTTGCTCGGCCAAGACCTCGGTCGGCGCCATGAACGCGGCCTGGTAGCCGCCTTGGATCGCGACGAGGCACGCGTACAGGGCGACGACGGTCTTCCCCGAGCCGACCTCTCCCTCGACGAGCCGGTGCATCGGGTGCGCCTTGGCCATGTCGGCGGCGACCTCACCGCAGGCACGCCGCTGCGCGCCGGTCAGGTCGAAGGGAAGCTCTGCGACGAACGTCTCCGCGAGGGACGACGCGCCCGGTGGCTCGTGGGCGATCCCCTGCACCGTCCGTTCGAGCTTGCGCTTGCGGTAGACGAGGCCGAGCTGCAGCGTGAAGACCTCGTCGAAGACGATCCTGCGCCGAGCCCCGATGACGTCGTCGCGCGAGTCCGGGAAGTGGATCAGGCGCACGGCGTCGGACCGGCTCATGAGCCCGAGCCCGCGGAACAACGACTCCGGCAGGGGGTCGAGGATCGTGCCGTGCTTGGCGAGCGCGTCCCACATCAGCTTCCGGAGCTGGTCGCTCGTCAGGTCCGCGGTCGCCGGATAGATCGGGACGATCCGGCCGACGTTGAAGGGCTCGGCCCCCGTCCTCACTCGCTCGAAGCGCGGCGCGCTCATCTGGAGACGGCCGCGGTACAGCCCGAGTTTCCCGTAGAAGAAGGCGACGGTCCCCGGCTGCAACGCTCGGACCACCCACTCCTGGTTGAACCACGTGACGTCGATCGCGCCGGTCTCGTCGGCGATCTGGCCTTTGATCATCACCTTGCCCGAGCGAGTGCGGAACGGGCGGTTCATCTTCTTGACGGTCGCGTGCACCTGGACCTCGCCGTCATGCTCCTCCGCGGCGAGCCGGCGGAGATCGGCGATCGTCCGCAGCTGCGTGCGGTCGACGTGGTAGCGGGGGTAGTGCTGGAGGAGGTCCTGGACCGACCCGATCCCCAGCTTCTCGAGCGCCTCGGCCCGCTTGCCGGTCACGGGCAACGGCGCGGCCGCGCGGCCCGTCGCGTACAGCTCGAGGCCCTTGGGCCGGGCCCGGACGGTCTGGCTCATGGGGCCAGGTTATGGGGGAGCAGCCGGATTTTGGTACCCTCGCTCCCCTATGGCTTCTGTATGTGACATCTGCGGGAAGACGCCGGGGTTCGGGAACAACATCTCGCACTCCCACAGGCGCACGCGCCGGCGTTGGAACCCCAACGTCCAGAAGATGCGCGTGCTCGTCGGTGGTGCGCCGAAGCGCGTGGCCGTCTGCACGAAGTGCCTGAAGGCGAACAAGGTCACGCGCGGCTAGCTCGCACTGTTTAGCGGGCGCAGCCGCACGGGTATCCCCGCGCGATGCCCGACTTCTCCAAGCCGATCAACCAGGCGAAGCTCCGCATCGAGAAGGCGCGCGCCCGCTACGGCCTCGTGGACATCGTCGTCAGGACCTTCAAGCGCCACTCCGAGGACGACGGCGGCTTCTACGCCGCGGCCCTTACCTATTACGTCTTCTTCTCGATGTTCCCGCTGCTGATCTTCGCAACTGCGCTGCTCGGCTTCGCCACGCAGATCTACCCGGACCTCGAACAAGACCTGCTCACGGAGGGGCTGCAGAGCTTCCCCCTGGTCGGCAGCATCATCGAGCCCGACGTGCTGAGGGCCATCCGGCGCGGGGCGGGGGGCCTCGCCGTCCTGAGCATCGGCCTCGCGCTCTATTCGGGCAGCGGCGCCGTGGTCGCGCTCGGACACGCGCTGAACAAGATCCACCGTGTCGAGAACGAGGGGAACTTCTTCGTCAAGCGGCTGGACGCCTTGAAGTGGCTCGGGCTGTTCGCGTTGATGGTGCTCGGCTCGATCACCGTGACGGGGTGGGCTCAGTGGGTGCCCGGTTGGGGCCCGACGATCATCAGCCTTCTCGTGGGGATCGCTTTGAACCTCGCGATCTTCGCCACGGCCTTCAAGTTCCTGCCACGCATGCGCCGGACCTGGGAGGACGTGCTGCCGGGAGCCGTGATCGCAGCCGGGGTCTTCGAGCTGCTCAAGTACGTCGGGACGCTCTACGTCAGCAGGGGGGCCGAGGCGCGCAGCGCGACCTTCGGCGCATTCGCCACTGCTGCGGGCCTCCTGGTCGCCAGCTATCTGCTCGCCCAGATCACGCTGCTGACCGCGGAAGTCAACGCCGTACTCGCCGAGCGCCGGTTGACGCGACAATCGCTGCTCAAGGGATAGAGGAGGGATCGTGGCCGAACGACCGAGAGCGCAGGACCTCTACAAGGGGAACGGGGCCGGCGCGGACAAGTCCGCGGGGCAGCTGATGAAGGAGGTCACCGAGGACCTCTCGACGCTGATCCGCAAGGAGGTCGAGCTCGCCAAGCAGGAGGTCGGCCAGTCGATCGCGACGAAGGTCAAGGGTGTCGTCGTCATCCTCATCGCGGGCGTCATCGGGCTATTCGCTCTGATCTTCGCCCTGTTCGCCATCCGCGACGGCTTCGACGAGCTCCTGTGGACGTGGGCGGCCGACCTCGCGACGGCGGGCGTGTTGCTCCTGCTGGCGGCGGGGGCCGGGCTGATCGCCAAGAAGAAGCTGACCGCCCCGGTCTCGGCCGAGATGACCAAGCAGTCCCTCAAGGACGACGCCGAGATGGTGAAGTCCTTGGGGAAGAGATAGGAGGCGGCATGGGCAAGGACGCCCGCCAGACGCTGGGAGAGATCGAGGAGACGCGGGAGGACCTCGCGCGCAAGGTCGACGAGCTCGTCGACCGCGCGAAGGTCGAGGCGGGCGAGATCGGAAAGAAGCTCGCCGTCGGAGCAGCTGCCCTGGCGGGGCTGCTCATCGTCGGTCTGATAGCCAAGCGCCGGGTCCGCTAGACCGCGTGACCGAAGCCATACCCGAGCACCGGCCGGGCTTCCCCGCGCCCATCCGGATCGACGGCTACTTCGCGTGGACGTGGCGCCTGTTCCGGTTGTGCTTCTGGAGGCTCGCGACGGTCTTCGTCGCGGGCGTCGTCGTCGCGTCGGTGGTCCACCTCGGGATCGTGATCCTCATGCTCGAGGTCTTCGACACCGGTCAGACGGTGCAAGCGCTAGCCGTCAGCTTCGCGGCGCAGGTCACCTTGTCCGCGGTCGCGGGGACGCTGCTCGCCGCCGTTGCCGCACCGGTCTTCGTCGGCGAGGTGGCCGGCCGTCGCACCGGAGCGGACGAAGGGTGGCGCCGGCTGCGGCCGAACCTCGGCTACGTCGTCGTGTCGGCCCTCTACGTCGCGATGCCGTTGCTGATGCTCGTGCTGTTCCTCGGCCAGATCATCCAGGTGCTGCTGCTCCCGGCGGTCCTCGGTCCCCCCGTCCTCGTGCACGCGATCGTCTGGGAAGGGCGCGACTTCCGGGACGGTGCGACGCGCGCGAAGAACCTCCTCGCGGGGAGCTGGGGCCGCGTCATCTCGGCGCTCCTCGTCCTGGCGATCGGGCCGGCGCTCCTGCAGATCGTGACGCTCACGGCGTTCGGCGAGCTCCTGCCCGGACTGGACGGCGACCAGCTAGCCGACTCGGTCTGGGCGACGCTGGCGATCGCGGTGACGACGGCCCCGGTGTGGCTGTTCACGACCGCGGCCGGGACGGTCGCGTACCTCGACCTGCGGGCTCGGTTCGAGGAGCTGGACGGCGCCGACCTCGCCGCCGAAGCCGAGGCGGCTAGAGGAGCTCCCACCCCGGGTTGACCGGGCCGTAGCCGTTCCCGATCCGTAGCGAGCGCTCGATCGCGCCGGAGATGAAGCGCTTCGCATGGTGGAGCGCTTCGATCGTCGAATCGCCGTGCGCTAGGCGCGCGGCTATCGCCGCCGAGAGAGCACAACCGGTCCCGTGCGTGTCCTTCGTGTCGAAGCGCGGCCCCCGCAGCTCGGTGAAGTCTTCGCCGTCGTAGAACAGATCGACCGAGTCGGGGCCGTCGACGTGCCCGCCCTTGACGAGGACGGTGCGGGGGCCGAGCGCGTGGATGGCGCGCGCCGCGTCCTTCATCTGAGCCATCGTCGTCACCTCGATACCGGCCAGCGTCGCGGCCTCGTGGAGGTTCGGCGTCACCACTTCGGCGAGCGGCAGCAGCCGCGTTCGCACCGCGTCGACGGCGTCCTCGGCGAGCAGCCTGTCACCGTGCTTGCTCACCGCCACGGGGTCGACCACCAGCCGAGGGATGTCGAACGCCTCGACGGCCTTCGCGACGGCGTCGACGAGCGCGGCCGACGCGAGCATGCCGGTCTTCGCCGCGTCGACCCCTATGTCGGTGGCGACGGCCTCGACCTGCTCGACGACGAACCGAGGGTCAACCTCGTGCACGCCCGTCACCGCGACGGTGTTCTGTGC
>DASQDO010000117.1:0-5916 GCA_035634135.1 Actinomycetota bacterium | reverse complement strand
GGGAGGCGTGCGGGTGGCCCGGGACCACGAAGCGCCACGGGATGTCGTCGCCCCGGCCCTCGGCCAGCCCGATCCTCGTCGTCTGCGAGACCTCGCCGTCGCGTAGGTCGTTCGTCAGGTCGTCTTCCGCGCACCAGAAGTCGCCTCCGCGCAGCAGCGTCGCGCCGTTGTGGGACCTCGCTATGCCCAAGGCTTGCGCGAGACGGGCCGGGCCCGACGCGAGCAGCTTGTCCCCCACCTCGCCGCGGCGGAGGCGCATCAGGTCCGCTCCGACGAGCGGCTCCCCCGCTCGCAACAGCACCGCCTCACACTCTCCGGCGCGGCCGCAAACGACGTTCGCGCACCAGTGCATGCCGTACGTGAAGTACACGTACAGATGCGCCGGCGGCCCGTACATGACCTCGGTGCGCGGTGTCACGCCGCGGTATCCGTGCGAGCCGGGGTCGAGGGGGCCGCGGTACGCCTCGGTCTCGACGAGTCGCACGGCCGCGATCCCCTCGGGCGTCCGGTGCGCGAACACCACACCGATCAGCTCGCGGGCGACCGTCAGCGCGTCGCGCGCGTAGAACGCGCGTGGAAGCCGTCTCAGCCCAACAGCCAGGCGAGCAGCGCCTTCTGCGCGTGCAGGCGGTTCTCGGCTTGGTCCCAGACGACCGAGCGGGGGCCGTCGATCACGTCGGCCGATATCTCCTCACCGCGGTGCGCCGGGAGGCAGTGCATCACGATCGAATCGCGATCGGAGACGTCGACGAGGGCCGAGTCGAGCCGATAGGGCTCGAACACGCCGACCCGGGATTCCGCCTCGGACTCCTGTCCCATGCTCGCCCACACGTCGGTGTAGAGGACGTCTGCGTCGCGCGCAGCCTCCTCCGGCGAGTGCGTGACGGTGACGCTACCTCCGGTCGACTCGCCGATCTCGCGGCACCGGTCGACGACCTGCGGGAACGGCTCGTATCCCTCGGGGCATCCGATCCGGACGTGCATGCCCATCTTCGTGCCGCCGAACATCAACGAGTGCGCGACGTTGTTGCCGTCGCCGACGTACGTCAGCGTGAGCCCGTCGAGCGATCCCTTCTTCTCCGCGATCGTCTGCAGGTCGGCGAGGCACTGGCACGGGTGGGAGAAGTCGCTGAGCGCGTTGACGACCGGGACGGATGCCGCATGCGCGAGCCGTTCGAGGCGGTCCTGGCCGAACGTCCGGACGACGATCGCCGAGACGTAGCGCGACAGGACTCGCCCGGTGTCCTCGATCGTCTCGCCCCGTCCGAGCTGGAGCTCGTCGCCGCGCAACACGATCGCGGAGCCGCCCAGCGACGTCACGGCGGCCTCGAACGAGACGCGCGTGCGCGTGCTCGGCTTCTCGAAGATCAGCGCGACCCGGCGACCCTTCAGGGTGTCGTCGAGGGCGTCGGGCTTGCGTTTCAGCGCAGCCGCGGAGTCGACGAGGTATCTCAGCTCCTCGGGGCTCACGTCGTCGATCGACAGGAAGTCGCGCTCCTCCACAAACCCTCCTCTAGGCGCGCAGCTCCGCGCCGGCCCGCTCGGCGAGAGCCGTGACGATCCGGTCACGCACCTGCATCGCCTCCTCGTCGGTCAACGTACGGTCCTCGGCCCTGATCTCGAGGGCGAACGCGAGGCTCTTCTTGCCGGCCGGGACCTGGTCGCCGCGATAGAGGTCGAAGAGCCGGGCGGAGGTGACGTCGGGGGCACCGGTCTCGCGAACGATCTCGGCGACCGTGCGCGCCGGGACCTCCTCGTCCACGACGACCGCGAGGTCGATGAGCAGCGGCGGGAACTTCGGCAGGTCGCTGGCCTTCACACGTTCCGGCAGCGCCGACACGACCGGCGCGAGCGACAGCTCGAACGCTACGGCGCCTTCGGGGACGTCGAACCGCTCGCAGACGTCGGGATGGAGCTCGCCGAACGCTCCGGCAACGGTCCCCGCGATCGAGACGGAGGCTCCGCGGGTCGGGTGAAAGGGCATCCCTTCGACCGGTGAGAGCTCGGGCGCGGGAAGGCGCAGCGAGCTCAACGCGGCCTCGAGCACCCCCTTCGCGGAGAAGAAGTCCCAGCTCGCGCCGGCGGCGGTCCAGCCCTGCGGTCGCCTCCGCCCGCTGAAGATCGCGGCGAGCACCTGCGCCTCCAGCGGCAGCTCGTCGCCGGTGGGCTCGTACACACGTGCGATCTCGAACAGGGCTACGCCGTCGGCTCTGTGTGCGACGTTGCGCGCTACGGCTCGCAGCAACCCGGGAAGCAACGTCGTGCGGAGGCCGGGCCTCTCGTCGACGAGCGGGTTGGCGAGCCTCACCATGCTGCGGGCGGGGTGGTCTGCGGCGAGCCCGAGGTCGTCGAGCTCCTTGGGGCCGAGGAACGAGTCGGTCCACGCTTCGCGGAGCCCGAGCGACGCGAGCGTCCGTCGCAGCGCGCGGTCGAACCGCTGGACCTCGTCGAGCCGGCCCGCCCGTCCGGGCGGCAGCGTCGACGCGACGCGGTCGATGCCGTAGAGGCGGATGACCTCCTCGACGAGGTCGATCTCACGCGTGAGGTCCGGACGGAACGACGGGACCCGAGTCTGGAACGTCCCCTCGGCTTCCTCGACCTCGATGCCGATCGAGCGGAGGTGACGGGCCTGGCGGTCGGCGGGGACGTCCTCGCCGAGCACCTTCGACGTCCGGTGGGGGCGAAGGGTGATCGACGGGCGCTCCACGGGGGCCGGGTACTCGTCCACCACTGCGGCCGATACGCGCGCGCCGGCGAGCTCTGCCATCAAGCGCGCTGCCCGCGCGGCCGCGAACGGCGGAGCCTCGGGGTCGGCGCCGCGCTCGAAGCGGGCCGAGGCCTCGGTGCGCAGGCCGTACCGGCGGCTCGTGTACGAGATCGTGACGTGGTCGAAGTACGCGCACTCGAGGATCACGTCGGTCGTCTCGTCCGAAACCTCCGAGGTCGCGCCTCCCATGACGCCGGCGATGCCGAGGACGCCGTCGCGCCCGGCGATCACGAGGTCGTCGGGAACGAGCGTGCGGTCCACGCCGTCGAGGGTGGTCAGCGATTCGCCCGGTGCGGCGCGGCGCACGACGATGAGCCCGTCCGCGACCTTGGCGGCGTCGTAGGCGTGCAGGGGGTGGCCCAGCTCCATCATCACGTAGTTGGTCACGTCGACGACGTTCGAGACCGGGCGCACGCCTGCCGCGACCAGACGCGACGCCATCCACTGCGGCGACGGCCCCACCTTCACGCCCGTGAGGTACCGGGCCACGAAACGGGGACAGCCCTCGGCGTCCTCGATCCGAACCGTCACCGGCGCTTGCAGGTCGTCCTCGACGGAGACCTCCGCGGACGGCAACCTGAGCTCGTTCCCGGTCAGCGCCGCAACCTCACGCGCGACTCCGACGACGCTCATGCAGTCGGGACGGTTAGGGGTGATTTCCAGCTCGAAGATCGCGTCGTCGAGCCCGAGAGTCCGGACGACGTCCTGGCCGAGCTCCGCGTCCTCCGGCAGGATCAGGAGACCTGCGTGGTCCTTCGACACGCCGAGCTCGGACGCGGAGCACAGCATGCCCGCGCTGACCTCCCCGCGGATCTTGCGCTCGGTGATCGTCATCTCCGGCAAGGTGGCGCCCACGCGAGCGAGCGCGACCTTGTCGCCGACGGCGAAGTTCTTCGCGCCGCAGACCACGCGCTGGGCCCCCTCGTGCGTCGAGACCGTGACCATGCTCAGGTTGTCCGCGTTCGGGTGCGCGTCGATCTCCTGGACCTGCGCGACGACGACGCCCGATATGCCCTCACCGGGCCGGTGGACCTTGTCCACCTTGGTCCCCGACAGGTCGAGCATCTCCTTGAGCGCGTTCAGCGGGACGTCTACGTCGACGAACTCACGCAGCCACGCGAGGCTGACCCTCACGACACACCCTCGAACTGGCTCAGGAACCGCACGTCGTTCTCGTACATCGCACGGATGTCCGAGACGCCGTGCGAGAGGGCTGCGGCCCGCTCGACGCCGAGTCCGAACGCGAACCCCGAGTAGCGCTCGGGGTCGTAGCCGACGTACTCGAACAGGGCCGGGTCGACCATCCCGCACCCGAGGAGCTCGATCCATCCCTCGCCCTTGCACATGCGGCAGCCGCTGCCTCGGCAGACGAAGCACTCGACGTCCATCTCGCAAGACGGCTCGGTGAACGGGAAGAAGTGGCCGCGCAGACGCGTGGCGAGGTCCTTGCCGAAGAGCTCGCGTGCGAACAGCTCGAGCGTCCCCTTCATGTCGGCGACGGTGATCCCCTCGTCGACCGCAAGGCCCTCGATCTGCGCGAACCCGGCCAGGTGCGTCGCGTCCTCCTCGTCCCTGCGGTAGCAACGGCCGGGGACGACGATGTAGACCGGCGGGGGCTGGGACTGCATCGTGCGGATCTGCGCGGGCGACGTCTGCGGTCGCAGGCAGACCCTCTCGTCCGTCCCTTCGACGTAGAACGTGTCGGCCGGCGAGCGCGACGGGTGCTCCGGCGGCGCGTTGAGCGCGTCGAAGTTGAGGGTAGAGAGCTCGACCTCGGGCCCGTCCGCGACCGCGTAGCCGAGCCCGACGAACACGTCGACGATCTCCCAGATCGTCTTGGTCAGCGGGTGCACCGATCCGGTCGGGACGTGCTCGCCGGGGAGCGTGACGTCGACGCGCTCGCGCTCCCAGCGTTCGGCGCGCTCGGCCTCCTCGAACTCGGCGGTCTTGGCGGCGAGCGCGCCCTCGAGGCTCTGCTGGACCTCGTTCGCGAGCCGGCCCAGTTCCTTGCGTGCTTCGTCGGGCACGCGGCCGAGCGACGAGCGCGCTCGCGACAGCGGGGTCTTGCGGCCGAGCGTCCGCACCCGCGCCTCCTGGACCGCCGCCATGTCGCCGGCCTCCGCGATCGCGGCGAGGCCCTGGGAACGCGCCTCCTCGAACTGCGCGCGCAGCTCGTCCAGCTCGCTCATGCGGGTGTCTTCGGGAGCTTGATCGTGAACCTCGAGCCCTTCCCGACCGCGCTCTCGACGGAGATCGAGCCGCCGTGCGCCTCGACGAGCCGGCGCGTCAGGTAGAGACCGAGCCCGGTGCCCGAGGGACCGGACTTCTGCGCGTGGGGGGCCGGGCCGGAGAAGACCTCGGCGATCTGGTCTTCGGGGATCCCGACGCCCTCGTCCGAGATCGTGATCTCGCCGTCGTTCGAGGCGACCACGATGGGCCCCTCGTCGGAGAACTTTATGGCGTTCTCGACGAGGTTCGACAGCGCGTGACCGAGACGTTCGGGGTCCGCGAAGACCTGTGCGTCCTCGGGGACGTCGATACGGACCCTGTCCGCCCCCCCGAGGTCGGAGTGGTTGGCAGCGGCCTTCGACGCGACCTCGTGCAGCGATACGGGCTGGACCTGAAGCTCGAGCCGTCCCGCTTCGAGCCGGGCGAGGTCGAGGACCTCGGAGACGATCCGGCCCATGCGCTCGGCGTCGTGATGGATCGTCTCGATGAACTGCAGGCGCTGCTCGTCGGTGAAGCGGTCCCAGCGCTTGACGAGCGTCGCCGAGAACCCCTTCACGGACGTCAACGGAGACCGCAGCTCGTGCGCGATCTTCGAGATCATGTCGGCGAAGCGTGCGTTGTCCGTCATGTAGCCGCCGAGGATATCCGTCTAGTCCGCGGTCCCGCCGAGGCGACCCCGTCGTTGGCGGACCGCCTCGAAGAGCAGGATCGCACCGGCGATGCCGGCGTTGAGGGACTCCGCGTCCCCCGGCATGGGGATCGAGACGACGTCGGTGAGGGCGGAGCGGTGCTCCTCGGCGATCCCCCACGCCTCGTTGCCGACGACGAACGCGCTGCGGCCGGCGTAGTCGAGCGCGTCGTAGGGGGTCTCCGCGGCCGCGTCGGTGCCGACGACCGCGAACCCCTTCTCGCGCAGCTGC
>DASQDO010000116.1:0-1661 GCA_035634135.1 Actinomycetota bacterium | reverse complement strand
GGCTCGTCAGGCACGGCGTCACCTCGCACACCGGGCACAAGCTGTCGGGGTGGTTGCCGGACGTCCACCTGACCGACGAGGGCCGCGAACAGGCGGACGCCGCGGCGGAGCTCCTCGCGACGATGAACCTCGAAGCCGTGTACTCGAGCCCGATCGACAGGACGCGCGAGACCGCGGCCGCGATCGCCGCACGCCACGGCCTTCCGGTGCGCACGCGGCGGACCATCGGCGAGGTCGAGTACGGCAAGTGGACGAACCGCTCGTTCAAGGTCCTGGCGCGGCAGAAGCTGTGGGGGCTCGTGCAGCGATGGCCGTCGTCGGTCCGGTTCCCCGACGGCGAGACCCTGCGCGAGGTCCAGGCCCGCGCTCTCGCCGAGGTCGAGAAGATCGCCGAGGCGCACCCGAACGGGATGGTGTGCATCGTGAGCCACGCCGACGTCATCAAGCTAGTGCTTGCGCACTACCTCGGCATACACATCGACCTCTTCCAGAGGATCGTGATCGCGCCGGCGTCGGTCAGCGGCGTGCGGCTCACGACCGACGGGCCGCGGATCCTGTCGATGAACGTCTCGCCGCGTTTGCTCACGAGGCCGGTCTGATGCAGTTCGACGTCACACCCGACGTCTTCACCGCGGACTTCACCGGCCAGCCGGGCGCGCGGACCTTCTACTTGCAGGCGCGCGCGCCGTCGGGCACGCACTCGTTCCTCCTCGAGAAGCAGCAGGTGGCGATCCTGGCGGAGAAGCTCCAGGAGATGCTGCTGATGATCGACGAGAACGACACGATCAAGTCGGCGGCCCCCCAGCGAGATCCCGGCCTAGGCCTCGAGGAGCCCGTCGATCCCGAATGGCGCATCGGCACGATCGGGCTGCTCTACGACGAGGGCCGCGACGTCGTGGTCGTCGTGGTGCAGGAGGTCGCCGAAGACGACGAGGAGGAGGAAGACGACGAGTCCGGCTACCGGTTCTTCTTGAGGAGGGACCAGGTGCGGTCGTTGATCCTCCACGCGCTGGCCGCGGTGGGGGAGGGGCGGCCGCTCTGCCAGCTGTGTGGGTTGCCGATGGACCCCGCCGGGCACGTATGTCCCGCGTCCAATGGCCATAGACCGAGTGGATGACGAGCAGACGCTCGAGGTGCTGCGGACCGGCGAGATCGAGGTCCTCGGTCTGTTGCCGTACTAGTCGAACTACACGTTCCTGACGCGCGTCGCACCGGAGACGCTCGCCGTCTACAAGCCGCGGCGCGGCGAGCGCCCGTTGTGGGACTTCCCGCACGGGAGCCTGGCCGGCCGCGAGGCCGCCGCGTACCTCGTCAGCGAGGCCGCGGGCTGGAACGTCGTCCCGCCGACCGTGCTGCGCGAGGACGCCCCGCTCGGCCCCGGTTCGCTGCAGCTCTTCGTCGAGCACGACCCCGAGCGTCACTACTTCGTGCTGATGGAGGAGCGCGCCGAGGACCTCGTCGCGTTCGCCGCGTTCGACGTCGTGATCAACAACGCGGACCGCAAGTCGGGCCACGTGATCGAGGACGCGGAGGGGAAGCTGTGGGCGGTCGACCACGGCGTGACGTTCCACCTGGAGGACAAGCTGCGGACGGTGATCTGGGGTTATGCGGGGAATCCTCTGGACGCGGTCACGATCGCGAAGCTCGAGACGCTGGGTGCG
>DASQDO010000115.1:0-10645 GCA_035634135.1 Actinomycetota bacterium | reverse complement strand
CCGTACGACTTCTCCAGCGAGCTGTTCCCGTTGATGCTCGACAAGGGCCTGCCGCTGTTCGGCTTCGTCACCGACACCTACTGGACGGACGTCGGCAACACCGAGGCGTACATCCAGGCGAACTACGACGCGCTGTCCGGCAAGGTGGCCGTCGACCTGGCCGGGTTCGAGCTGCAGCCCGGCGTATGGGTGGGCGACGACGTCGAGATCAACCCGACCGCCCGGGTCGAGGGCCCCTGCCTGATCGGCGACAACGTCCGGATCGACGCGGGGGCCAAGATCGGGCCGCTCACCGTCATCGCCGACAACGCGATCGTCTGCGACGACGCGTCGATCACCGGCTCCGTCCTCCTCGAGAGGGCCCAGGCCGGGCCTTACTCACTGCTGCGGGGCGCGATCCTCGGCAGGGGAGCGTCCGTTCACCGAGGTGGAAACCTCGAGGAAGGCGTGGTCCTCGGCGACGACGTCACGGTCGGCGCGGGCGCCTTCATCAAGGCTCGAGTGAAGGTTTACCCGAGCCGAACGGTCGAGGCCGGGGCGATCGTGACGCAGAGCGTGGTCAAGGAGCGCCGGGCGACGCGCAGCCTCTTCGGCTCCCGCGGCGTCTCCGGCCCGGTGAACCTCGGCGTCACCCCCCAGGTAGCGGTCAGGCTCGGCATGGCCTACGGCACGACGCTGAAACGGGGCTCGGTCGTCGTCACCGGCCGCGACGCGAGCCGCGCGGCACGGACGATGAAGCGAGCGCTGATCGCCGGGCTGAACTCGACCGGGGTGAACTGCCACGACCTCGAGCTGATGCCGATGCCCGTCACGCGCTTCGCCGTCCGCAGCGAGCAGGCGTCCGGAGGGATCAGCGTGCGCACGTCGCCGCGCGACCCCGAGAGCGTCGAGATCCGGCTGTTCGATGCCGACGGCGCGGACCTCGCGCCGGGCGACCAGCGCAAGATCGAACGGATCTTCTTCCGCGAGGACTACCGGCGGGCGGGCGCGCTCCAGCTCGGCGAGCTCGAGTTCCCGCCGCGCACGCTCGAGCGCTACTCGTCCGGGGTGATGGGAGCGCTCGACACGGACCTCGTCAGAAACAGCGGCCTCAAGGTCGTCGTCGACTACGCGTACGGCGCGGCGTCCGTGATCGGCCCCTCGGTCCTCGGCCGGCTCGGCTGCGACGTCCTCGGGCTCCACGGTTTCATCGACGAGCACCGCCCGGTCCTCGTCGAGCGGGACATCGACCGGCTCCTCGACGGGCTGGCCGCACAGGTGCGGAGCTCCGGCTCCCACGCCGGCGTCCTGCTCGAGCCCGGCGGCGAGGCCGCACACCTCGTCGACGACCAGGGCCGCGTGGTCTCGGGGACCCAGGCACTGCTCGCGTTCCTCCGCCACGAGGCGAGGCGCGCGGACGGCGGCACGCTCGTCGTCCCGGTGTCCTGCCCCGCGGTGTCCGAGGAGATCGTCGCGGCCGAAGGCGCGACCCTCCAGCGCGCCTCGACCGGTCTGGCGGGGCTCATGGCGAGAGCCGCGCGGCCGGAGGTCGTGTTCGTCGGCGACTGCAGCGGCGCGCTGATGTGGCCCGCGCTGCTCCCGGCCCCCGACGGGCTCATGACGTTCTGCAAGACCCTCGAGCTGATGGCGGCCGAGGGACGGACGCTGTCGGCGATCGTCGACGACCTGCCCGAGACGAACGTGGTGACCGTCGACGTGCCGACGCCGTGGGACCTCAAGGGCGCGGTCATGCGGCACGTCGCGTCGCAGGCGGCCGCGCGCGGCGGCAAGCTAGTGCTCCTCGACGGGGTCAAGGTCGTCGAGCCCGATTCGTGGGCGCTGGTCATCCCTTATCCCGACGAGCCGCTCTGCCGCGTGTGGGCGGAGGCGCCGACGCGCGCCGAGGCGGAGGCCCTCGCGGGCCGGTACGCTGCGCTCGTCGCGGAAGTCGTCGACGGCGGGCCCGACGAGGCCTGACCCGGTCCGAGACACGACAAGTCTTCTCGGAGACTTGGACACAAGTCGACAAGTCGATACGCCCCGCCGAAAGGAGAGACCCCGGTGACCGACGTACCCGCCGACCGGCAGTACTCGAAGGACCACGAGTGGGCGCAGGAGCAGAGCGGCCGCATCGTCGTCGGGATCACGCACTACGCGCAGGACCAGCTCGGCGACGTCGTGTTCGTGAGCCTTCCGGAGCCGGGGACCGAGGTGAGAGCCGAGGAGCCCCTCGGCGACCTCGAGTCGACGAAGTCGGTCTCGGACGTCTACAGCCCGGTGACCGGCAAGATCCTCGAGAAGAACGGCGAGGTCGAGCAGAACCCCGAGCTCGTCAACCAGGATCCCTACGGCGCGGGGTGGCTCGTGTCGATCGAGCCGAGCGAGCCCCCCTCCGGTCTCATGAGCGCCGACGAGTACCGCGCGCTGATCGAAGAGTGAGTGTTGACGAAGGTTAAAGCTCGCCTATAGGGTCAGCCGCATGTTCTGCACGAACTGCGGCCACAAGAACCCCGACGGCGCCAACTTCTGCTCGTCCTGCGGAGCCCCTCTTGCCGAGGCGGGCTCCGACTCGACGATCACGTTCGCCGCCCCCGAGCTCGAGGGCGAGCTCGACGCCGAGATCCACGTCTCCCCGGAGGAGCTCGAAGGGGGCCGGGGGGTCCTGATCGTCAAGCGGGGGCCGAACGCCGGCAGCAAGTTCTTCCTCGACACGGACGTCACCCAGGTCGGACGTCACCCCGACAGCGACATCTTCCTCGACGACATCACGGTCTCGCGGCGTCATGCCGAGCTGCGGCGGAAGCCGGGCGAGTTCTCGCTCGCCGACGTGGGCAGCCTCAACGGCACGTACGTGAACCGCGAGCGCGTCGAGGACGCACGGCTCCGCTCCGGCGACGAGATCCAGATCGGCAAGTTCAAGCTCGTCTTCCTGACCGGCTCGCCGGGCGGGGGATAGGGGGTCTCAAGTGCCGCTGTCCCGCTCTCGTGACTACCTGAGCATCGGCGAGGTCCTCGACTCCGTCCGCGCCGACTTCCCCGACGTCAGCATCTCGAAGATCCGTTTCCTCGAGGCCGAGGGCCTGATCGCGCCCGAGCGCACGCCCGCCGGCTACCGCAAGTTCTTCGAGCCGGACGTCGCCCGCCTGCGCTACATCCTGTCGCTCCAGCGGGACCACTTCCTGCCGCTCAGGGTGATCAAGGAGCGCCTGGCCGAGGCCGACCGGACCGGCTCCTACCCCGAGTCCGAGGCCCCCACCGCTCCCGCCGCGAACGGGCGGGGCAGGGCCGCTGCGCCCGAGCCCGAGCCGGCGCTCGTCGAGGTCACGGTCCAGATGACGCGCAGCGAGCTGCGTGACGCCGCCGGCCTGACCGACCACCAGATGGGCGAGCTCGAGGACTTCGGCGTGATCGGCAAGCGGGACTCCGACGTCTACGACGCCAACGACCTCGTGCTGGCCCGGACCTCCGGGCGCTTCTTCGCCTACGGCGTCGAGCCCCGGCACCTGCGCATGTACCGCCAGTTCGCCGACCGCGAGGCCACCTTCTTCGAGCAGATCGTGACGCCCGCGCTGATGCGCAAGGACCCCGAGGGGGCCGACGAGGCGCACCGTTCGGTGAAGGAGCTGCTGGCGCTGTCGCGGCAGATGCGCGAGGCCGCCCTCCGCTCCAGCCTCGGCCGGCTCGTCTAGCACCCCTCCGGCCCACCCGGATCGTCTCCTAGTAGTCTCGTCGCCTTGTCGACAAATCGATTTGTAGCCGTGTCTCTAGCGGCCCTCGTTGCCGGGGTGCTCGTTCCCGCGGCCCCCGCGCGCACGGCTCCGCTCCCGCCGCACCCCGCCGTCACGTGCGCAGCCTGTCTCGTGACCACGGGGGACGGGGTGCTATGGGGGCGGGAGGTCGACTCGCGCCGGGCGAACGCGAGCACGACGAAGATGCTCACGGCCCTGATCGTCGTGCGCGACGCGGAGCTCGACGAGGTCGTGAGCACCTCGAGGAACGCGGCCGCGACCGGGGGAGGGGGCTTCGATCTCCGGCCTGGCGACAGGTTCACGGTCGGGGATCTCCTGCACGCTCTGCTGCTGTCGTCGTCCAACGACGCCGCCGTTGCGCTCGCCGAGCACGTCGCCGGCACCGAGCAGGCCTTCGTGGCGCGGATGAACCGCCTCGCCGGGTCGTTCGGGGCCCGGGGCTCGCACTTCGTGACCTCGCACGGGCTCGACGTGCCCGGCCACTACTCGACGGCGCGGGACCTCGCCCGGATCGCGCTCGCCCTTCTGCGGCGTCCGGCCCTCGCGGAGATCGTCGCGCTCCCGTCGGCCACGATCGCGGGCTCCTCCGGGACCCACCGGCTGGTGAACACTAATCCTCTACTGGAGACTTACGAGGGTGCGATCGGCGTGAAGACCGGCTACACCGCAGGTGCAGGTGACGTCTTGGTCGCCGCGGCCGAGCGCCGCGGCCGTCGTCTGATCGCGGTCGCCATGGGGTCGTCGGTCGCCTCGGAGGATGCGGCCGCGCTCCTCGACTACGGCTTCCTGGTCCTCGGCCGGACGGTCCTCGTCGAGGAAGGGGAGCCCGTCGGAGAGCTGGTGTTCGACCCGTCGGGCGCCACCGCCGTGGTGGCTGGCAGGACCCTGCGGGGGATCCCCGACCCGGCCCGCGTCGAGGTGTCGCTCGTCCCGGCCCGGGTGACGCCGCCCCTTGCCGAGGGTGAGACGGTGGGGACCATGGTGGTGACGTTGCCGACCGGCGAGGTGGTCGCTCGCGGCCCCGCGGTCGCGGGAGGCGAGCTCGACGACCACGGAGGCGGGGGCGCGGGGTTCTTCGGATCGCTCCGGGGGGCCGCGGCGTCGGTCGTAGGAGCGAGGTCGTGGTGACCGACGGCGTCGTACGCGCGCAGCCGGTCGAGGTGCTGATCGACGCGGCGCGTCTGCGGGCGCGGATCGAGGAGCTTGGGGCCGAGCTCGCGGACGCGTACGCGACGGCGGAGCGGCCGCCCGTGTTCGTCGGCGTCCTCAAGGGCTCGGTGCTGTTCCTCGCGGACCTCGTGCGCGCTCTCCCGTTCGACGTCGAGGTCGACTTCATGTCGATCTCGTCCTACTCCGCCGGGGGAGCGCAGTCCGGCGTCGTCCGCATCGTGAAAGACCTCGACTCCGACGTGCACGACCGCGACGTCGTGATCGTCGAGGACATCGTCGACACGGGCCTCACGCTGAACTACCTGCGCCGCAACCTAGGCGCGCGTTCGCCGCGCTCGCTGCGCGCGGTGACGTTGCTCGACAAGTCCGTGCGCCGCATCGTCCCGGTGCCGCTCGAGCACCGCGGCTTCGACATCCCCGACGTGTTCGTCGTCGGCTACGGCCTCGACTTCCAGGCGCTGTACCGCAACGCCGGCGACCTGCTCTCGGTGCCCGATCTGCCCCGTCTCGCGAACGATCCGCGGCTCCTCGTGGGGGGTCTCTGGCCGGGCTCGTAGTGGCTGGTGCGGTGTTAGCCTGCGGGGCATGGTCGAGCTGTCGCTCGTGGGGGTCCGGGTTGAGCTCCCATCGAATCAACCGATCGTCTTGTTGAAGGAAGCCGACGGCGACCGTTACCTCCCGATCTGGATAGGCGCCGTCGAGGCGACTGCGATCGCGTTCGCGCTCCAGGGCATCCAGACGCCGCGGCCGATGACCCACGACCTCATGCGCGACCTGCTCCAGGACGCCGGGGTCGCGGTCGAGCGGATCGTGATCAACGAGCTCGTCGACCAGACTTTCTTCGCGCTCATCCGGATGGCGAACAACGGCGAGACCAAAGAGGTCTCGTCCCGGCCGAGCGACGCGATCGCCCTGGCGGTCAGGATCAACGCCCCGATCTACGCGGCCGAGGAGGTCCTCGACCAAGCTGGGATCGAGCTCAAGGACGACGAGGAGACCGAGGTCGAGAAGTTCCGGGAGTTCCTCGACCAGGTCAGCCCCGAAGACTTCGCCGCAGAAGGCTAACGCGCGCCTTCACCCTTCGATCGTTGACAGGCGCGCGCGCCCGCCGTACTCTTGCAGACCCGTAACTACGGGCCTGTGACTCAACCGCCGGGGAGGCGTGATGGAGAAGGAACTTCCCACCGAGGGGTACCGCGGCCCCCAGACGTGCAAGATCGTCGGGATCACCTACCGCCAGCTCGACTACTGGACCCGCACGGGCCTCGTGGCGCCGTCGATCCAGCCGGCGACCGGGTCGGGGACCCAGCGCCTGTACTCGTTCAACGACCTCCTCCAGCTGAAGATGATCAAGTCGCTCATCGACGCCGGCGCCAGCCTGCAGAGCGTCCGCAAGGCGATCGAGTACGTGCGCACGCACGTCGACGGTGACTGGTCGAAGGTCACGATCGTCGCGAGCGGCAACGACGTCTACGCGTGCACGTCCGACGCCGAAATCCTCGACCTCCTGCGCAACGGCCAGGGCGTGCTCGGCGCGATGGTCGCGGTCGACACGATCCGCGAGCAGCTCACCGGGACTTTGCGCGAGCTCCGTCCCGCCTCCGACCCGGTGGAGTACGGTTCGGATGCACCGCAGGAGCAGGAGCGCCGAGCCAAGGAGGGGTGACCATCACGGGCCTCCACGCCCACGATGAGCGGGCCGGGTCGCACGACGACGCCCCCGCTGCACTTCCCCACGAAGCCGTCGCCTTCGCACACAACAGCGAGCGTCAGTTCGCGAAGCTGCTCGACTTCTACGAGATCGAGTGGGTCTACGAGCCCACCACGTTCGACATCGAGTGGGACCGCGAAGGCAACGCGACGCAACGCTTCTCGCCGGACTTCTACCTGCCGGCCTTCGACCTCTACATCGAGATCACGACGCTGAACCAGAAGCTCGTGACGAAGAAGAACCGCAAGGTGCGGAGGCTCACCGCGCTCTACCCCGACGTCAAGTGCAAGATCCTGTACCAGAAGGACTACCTGAACCTGCTCGTGAAGTACGGGCTCGAGGAGCCCTCGCAGGGCGCGCTACTCACGCCGGTCGAGGAGGCCGGCGCGACCCCACCCTTGTTCGGCGTCGCGGGATGACCGACCGCGCGACGCCGCTGCTCGCGGCGCACCAGGCCCTCGGCGCGCGCCTGACCGAGTTCGCCGGATGGCAGATGCCCTTGCAGTACGAGGGCGTGATCGCGGAGCACAACTCCGTGCGGACGTCGGCGGGGCTGTTCGACGTGACGCACCTCGGCAAGCTGCGCGTGAAGGGTGGCGGCGACGCGCTCCAGCGCGCGCTGACGGCGGACGTCGTCGGGCTCGAGCCGGGCCGGGCGACGTACGCGCTCGCGCTCGTCGACGACGGCGGTTGCGTGGACGACGTCTTCGTCTACCGGATCGCATCCGACGAATGGCTGGTCGTCCCGAACGCAGCGAACGTGCACGCGGTCGCCGAGTGCATCCGCGAGGCAGGAGGGGAGCCGGTCGACGAGTGGGACCGCTTCGCGATCCTGGCCCTTCAGGGCCCGGACTCGTTCACCGTCTTCGAGAAGGTGTGGCCGGGGGCCGAGGCCCTGACGCTGAAGCTCCACCACTGGTGCAGCCTCGACGTCTTCGGCTCGGCCGGCCTCGTCGCACGCACGGGCTACACCGGAGAGCGAGGGTTCGAGATCTACGCGCCCTTCGAGGTGGCCGAGCGGGCGTGGACGGCGCTGCTCGACGCGGGGGCGGCGCCCGTCGGCCTCGGGGCCCGGGACACGCTGCGGCTCGAGATGGGCTACGCGCTCTACGGCCACGAGCTCAGCCGCGAGATCAACCCGCTCGAGGCGGGGCTCGGCTGGGCTCTCGCGTGGGACACGCCGTTCAGGGGGCGCGAGGCCCTGCTTGCGATCAAGGAGGGCGGGGGCCCGGCGCGGCGCCTCTTCGGGATCGTCTGCACGGACAAGGGCGTGCCGCGCCAGGGCTACGGGGTCTTCACCGGCGACGAGCGGGTCGGCGAGCTCACCAGCGGGAACTTCTCGCCGACGCTCGGCACCGGGATCGCGCTCGCGCTCGGCCCGGCGGCCACTCGGCCGGAGCCGGGGGAGAGGGTCGCGATAGAGGGGCGCGGCCGCAGGATCGCGGGGGATATCGTGAAGCCGCCGTTCAAGCGGAATCCGTAGACTTGTCGACAAGTAGGCAAATCACCTAGTGGACTTCATTCCTCACACGCCGGAAGACGACCGGGAGATGCTCGAGGCCGTAGGTCTCGGCTCCCTCGACGAGCTCTTCGAGTCCGTTCCCGAAGCCGTCCGGCTCGCGCGCCTGCTCGACGTGCCCGAGTCGCTGAGCGAGATCGACCTCGCCGGCCACATGTCCGAGCTGGCTGCGAAGTCGACAGGCGCCGGCCTCGTCTGCTTCGCCGGGGGAGGGGCGTACGACCACTACGTCCCCGCGGCCGTGCGGGCGCTGGCGAGCCGGGGCGAGTTCGCGACCAGCTACACGCCGTATCAGCCGGAGCTCTCCCAGGGCGTGCTCCAGGCGCTGTTCGAGTTCCAGACGATGGTCTGCGAGCTCTACGGGATGGAGGTCGCGAACGCCTCCCTCTACGACGGGGCCAACGCGCTGGTCGAGGGCGTGAACCTCGCCGTGCGGGCGACCAAACGGGAAGTCGTGTTCGTCGCCGAGACCGTCCACCCCCACTACGTCGGCGTGCTCCGATCCTACACCTCAGGTCTAGGGTTGGACATCCGCTCCGTCCCGAAGACGGGCGCCGGGGCGATCGACTGGGCCGCGCACGACCTCTCCGGTGCCGCTGCGGTCGTCGTCCAGTCCCCGAGCTACTTCGGGCTGCTCGAGGACACGGGAGCCGCGGCGACCGCCGCCCACGACGCCGGGGCGCTCCTCGTGTCCGTCGCGGACCCGACCGCGATGGGCCTCCTCGAGTCGCCGGGGGCCCAGGGCGCCGACGTCGCCGTGGGGGAGGGCCAGGCGCTCGGCAACTCGCTCTCGTTCGGCGGCCCCTACGTCGGGCTGTTCGCGACGAAGCTCTCGCTCGTCCGCCAGGTACCCGGCCGGATCGCCGGCGAGACCGTCGACGCCGACGGTCGCCGGGCATACGTCCTCACACTTCAGGCGCGCGAGCAGCACATCCGCCGCGCCAAGGCGACGTCGAACGTGTGCACGAACCAGACTCTGATGGCGATCGCCGCGACGATCTACCTGTCGTGGCTCGGCCCCGAAGGTCTGCGCCGCTTGGGCGAGCTCTGCGTGAAGCGGACCGCGCTTGCGGCGGAACGACTCGCCGCGCTGCCGGGCTGCCGTCTCGCGTTCGACGGGCCGCGCTTCAAGGAGCTCGTGCTCGAGACTCCGATCGACGGGCGCGATCTCGCGAAGCGCCTCGCGCGCCGCGGCTACCTGACAGGACCCTCGCTCGGCACGCACTACGAGGGCATGGAGAAGTCGCTGATCGTCGCCGTGACCGAGAGGCGCACCGAAGCCGAGATCGACGGGCTCGCCGAGGCGATCGAGAAGGAGCTGGCCGAGGGATGAGCACGCTCGAGCAATCAGCGGGGACCCGCGCGGGCGAGGACGGCTCGACGCCGATCTTCGAGCGATCGCGCCCCGGTCGCCGCTCCTGGTCGTTGCCGGATCCGGGCGACGGCGCGGTGGAGGACCTGATTCCGTCGTCTTTCCTGCGTAGCGCGCCGCCCGTGCTGCCGGAGGTCAGCGAGCGCGACCTCGTGTCGCACTACACTCGTCTCTCGCAACGGAACTGGGCGATCGACGTCGGCGCGTACCCGCTCGGCTCCTGCACGATGAAGTACAACCCGAAGCTCGCGGAGGACGCGGCCGCGCTCGAGGGCTTCCGCGCGCTCCATCCCTCCGCCGACGACGAGCTCGCGCAGGGGGCGCTCGAGCTGCTGGGGATCCTGCAAGACGCGCTGTGCGAGGCGACCGGAATGGCTGCGCTGACGCTCCAGCCCGCGGCCGGAGCCCAGGGCGAGCTCACCGGGCTGCTGATCATGCGCGCGTTCCACGCGTCGCGAGGCGAGACGCGCCACCGCGTGATCATCCCGGACTCGGCCCACGGGACGAACCCCGCGAGCGTGAGCCTCGCCGGCTTCACCGCGCAGGAGGTGCCGTCGGACGACCGCGGCCTCGTCGACCTCGACGCTCTGCGCGAGGTGCTCGACGACGACGTCGCAGGGCTGATGCTGACGAACCCGAACACGCTCGGCCTGTTCGAGCGGGACATCCAGGAGATCGCCGCCGCGTTGCACGAGGTCGGCGGGCTCCTCTATTACGACGGCGCGAACTTCAACTCGATCGTCGGCGTCGTGCGCCCGGGCGACATGGGCTTCGACATCGTCCACCTCAACCTGCACAAGACGTTCGCGACGCCGCACGGTGGGGGAGGGCCGGGCTCCGGCCCCCTCGCGGTCTCCGAGAGGCTCGCGCGCTTCCTGCCGGCCCCCGTGCTCGTGCACGACGAGGGCGCGGGCAGATGGCGCTGGGACGACGACCGGCCGGACTCGATCGGACGCATCCACTCGTGGCACGGGAACTTCGGCATCAACGTGCGCGCCTACGCGTACCTGCGGTGCCTCGGGCCCGAGGGCCTGAAGCGGGTGGCGGAGCGCGCGGTGCTGAACGCGAACTACCTCCGCGAGCTCATCTCCGACTCCTTCCCGACCGCGTTCCAGGGCACGTGCATGCACGAGTTCGTCGCGACG
>DASQDO010000114.1:0-3008 GCA_035634135.1 Actinomycetota bacterium | reverse complement strand
TACCTCTACGCGGGGGCCGAAGGCCCCTGCGGAACGCCACTGCTCGAACTGCGGCACGAGCTCGTCGTAGGCGAAGCGCACCAGCCCGGCGTCCTGCTGCTCGTCCGCCCCGATCGCGCGGGCCAGGTCCCATGCGTGGATCACGTGGTCGCTCAGGACCTGGCCGATGTAGTAGCGGCCGGAGTGGTCGCCGAACGACAGGTGCACGGTCCGCTCGAGTGCAGCCGGCCCCCGAGCCGCCGCGAGCGCCTCGGCGGCGGCCTCGTCCCATGCCGCCGCCGGGTCGTCTCCGAGCAGGTCGCCGTCGAACGCGTCCCCGACCTCCGCTACCGTCCGGCCTGCGAGCAACGGCGGGACCCAGCGGTTCTCGCCGAGGTCGTGGTTCGCGAGGTCGCGCACCGTCCAGCCGACGCACGGCGTCGCGTCGTTCCACTGGTCGGCGCGCACCTCACGAAGCAACGCGCCGAAGTGCGTAGCCGCTCGCTCGTAGAGGCCGGGGACGTCGGCCAAGTGCCTAGGCCATCCAGGGCTCGGAGAGGTCCAGGAACTTCGGCTCCCCGTCGGACAGCTCCTGCATCTCCTGCATGTACTCGCCGAACGACTCGTCGTTCGCCATCTCCTTCTCCTTGGCCCTCGCCTCGGCCTCGGACGTGAAGTAGATGAACGTCGTGAAGCGACCGTTGTCGGGGTGCCACGCGTTGACGCCGCCGATGACGTCGGGACGGCGGTCGCGCATCCCCGGCTCCATGCGCGCGTCGAGGTCGCGGGACTTCTCGACGTCCTTGGTCTTGCCCTGGATCACCTGCACGAAGCCCGCGTCGTCGGACCCGCCTCCGCCGAACACGTCCACGAGGGTGCAGTCGTGGAACATCGGGTCCTCGACGTACTGCGAGGTCTCCTCCCACCACGCGCTCTGCTCGGGGCGGTCGCTGTTCGCGCGGGCCGCCTCCTCGTTCTCGAAGCGGGCGATGGTGATGAACTGGCCGCCGGCGGTGACGCCGCCGGTCGAGCCGAGGAAGCCCTGGGCCCCCGGCTTCACGTCCTCGACCCACTTGTCCCACTGCTTGCGGACCCCGGCGGGATCGGTCACCCGTCCCTGCACGATCTGAGCGAACACAGGCCTACCTCCTCTTCTCGACGATCGACCTGGACTTGGTTCTACTCCCCTGAGAGGAGGCGTCAAGTTGACCAGCCGTGGATTGTTCTAATTACGAAGACCCGTGTTCCGGCCAAGGAGGGCACCACATGAACTGGGAGGAGGTCACGGCCGCGGCCCCCGAGCTCGCGGCGAAGGTCCGGGCCAGGTTCGAGGCGCACGGGCTCGCGTTCCTCGCGACGCTCCGCAAGGACGGGTCGCCGCGGATCTCGGGCATCGAGACGCTCTTCGGCGAAGGCGAGCTGTGGCTCGGCGCGATGCCCGGCTCTCTCAAGGCGAAGGACCTGCTGCGCGACCCGCGGCTCGCGCTCCACAGCGCGAGCACGGACAAGATGGTGAGCGAGGGGGACGCGAAGCTCTCGGGGCTCGTGGTGCACGTCGAGGACGAGGCCACGTTCGAGCGCTACAAGAAGGCGTCGGGGGGAGCGCCGGGGCTGAGCCTCGGGGGCTTCCACCTCTTCCGCGTCGACGTGAAGGAGATGTCGCACCTGGCCACGGCCGGCGACCACCTCGACATCGAGTGGTGGACCGAGGCCGGCGGCTACCGGCAGAAGGACCGTTACTGACGCGTCACTCGAACGCGAGCCCGCGGCGCGTCAGCCCCGCGTGCTCGAACACCCCTTCGGCCGTCGCCTCGACCTCGAAGACCTCTTGCACGTCGGGGTCCTTCCCGATGAGCTCGCGGGCACGGCTCGGCACCTTCTGGGCCGCGGCCTCGGCGTCCTCCCACACGTAGACCGCGCCCCAGCGGTTCGTCGCGGCGTCCGAGAACCACGCCTTGAAGCGGAGCCCGCGCACCTCCGAGAACGCGTCGACGGACTCGTCGCGCAGGTATTCGCGCAACTCCTCGATCGTCGTCGCCGTGCCGTCGAGCTCCCACATCACGTAGCGGATCAGCATGGGAGGAGCGTAGCCGCGGCTCAGGCCTCGCAGCCCGTAGCCTCCTCGGCGTTCGTGCACGTGTCGGTCCCGGGGCCTCCGTCGGCGACGTCGCGCTCGGTCGCGCTGCTGCCGGGCTCCATGCCCTCGCCGGCGTCGATGACGTCGTCGCCCGAGCGGCCCTCGATCGAGTCGCTGCCCGGCCCTCCCGACAACGCGTTCGGCCCGTCGTCTCCGCGCAGCGTGTCGTTCTTGTCGCTGCCGGTCGCGTTCTCTATCGAGACGTAGGCGTCGGTGCCGAACAGGGTGTCGAAGGATCCGATCAGCTTCTCGCCCGTACCGCTCGCGAGGTCCAGGTTCACCTTCAGGAACGTGTTCGTGAAGTCGATCGTGTCCGATCCGTCGCCACCGTCGATCGTGTCGTCGGCTCCGCTGCCGACGACGACGTCGTTCCCGGCACCCCCTTCGATCGCGTCGGCCCCGGCTCCGCCCAGGATCCGGTCGTCACCGTCCTCGCCGTGGAGCGAGCTGGTGCCGCTCAACGACGAGAGCCGGTCGTCACCCTCGCCGCCGTGGATCTCGTCGCCGTCGGAGACCCCGCCGTGGTTGTACGCGTCGACGAGCTCGTCGTCGCCGCCGCGGCCCTCGACGTAGTCGCCGCCGCCGCCCGACCGGAGGTGGTTCGGCCCCTCGTCTCCCAGGATCGTGTCGGCCTGCTCCGTGCCGACGACGTTCTCGAGCTCGGTGACCGCATCCGCGCCCGCCCCCGTCGCGGTCCCGTTCGTCAGGTCGACGGTCACCCCGAGAGACCCCTCGTACAAGATCCAGTCGTTCCCCGCACCGCCGTCGAACGTGTCGTCGGGCTCCCTCGAGCACCCCGCGTCGCGGCAGTCGAAGTTGTCGACGTCGTGGATCGTGTCGTCACCCGTGCCGGCCTCGACGCGATCGATCCCCGTCCCTACGACGACGTCGT